>NZ_QUJX01000010.1:0-144439 GCF_003480785.1 Ruminococcus sp. AM26-12LB
TTGGGAAAGGTGTGCAGGATAACGGGTACGGGCAGTTTCTGTTCATGTTGGGATACAAGCTGGAAGAATATGGAAAACATCTTATAAAAGTAGACCGTTATTTTGCATCCAGTAAGATCTGCAGTGTATGCGGACATAAGAAAAAGGAACTGGCATTGTCGGATAGAATGTATGTTTGTGAATGTGGAAATAGGATGGACCGGGATGTGAATGCAGCAGTCAACATCCGTGAAGAAGGAAAAAGAATCTATAAAGAATGTGCCTGACGGCACAAGAAAAAAATCCGTAACCGGATAAACATAAAAAACAAAACCGCGGGACACGCGGGGATAGCCTGTTTTAGCTTTGCCCTAAAGGGTAATCGAGCAGGAAGCCCCCACTTCAAAATCGTAAGATTTAAGTGGTGGGAGCATGTCACTTGCTTTGTGGAACAGATTGATATTTACAGGGAGGAATCGTATTTCAGATTCTTCAAGTACATAAGAGTTCACTTTTCGTTGTATTTTAAAGAAAGAGAGACATGGAAACTTTGGAACAACAGCGAAAGTATCTTTGAAAAAGATCAAGGGATTACAATAAAATGATATGTAAATGAAGAGTAAGGGGAAAAATGCTGATTACGGATATTATTAACATTTTGGGGAATGAGTTTAGTAGTATATATTGCGTAAATCGTCAAGATCAGTACATTCAGATTTATAGACATCTAAATGAAAACACAGAGTTAGATGAATTAATGAACGAGAAGAAAACATATGAAACCGTAATACAAAAGTATATAGAGACCAATGTATTTGAAGAAGACAGAAATAAAATGCTGGTTGCTACGGATTTTAATAATATATGCAAACAACTGCAACTGGTCTCACAGTTCACAATACATTACAGGATAAAAAATGGTAATGATATTTTGCGTTATCGTATGAAATGTGCAAGAATTGGAAATGCAGATACATTCGAAAAAATAGTGTTTGCGTTTGCAAGTGAGGATTCAGATATAAGATTAGATGAGTTAGGCATTATGAACTTGAGCAGCACCGGTGAGAAAAGAAAAAGCATCTTTTCTCTGCTTATTAAGTGATGATTGTGAGCTGGATCATCGGAGAATGGACAATGTTATTAATGAGTTTGTAGAGAATGCTCCGATTAAAGGAATAAAGATTAAATATGGTATTTACAAAAATATAGATAAGAATCTTTCAATAGCTACCATATATGATTATGCATCTATGGCGGCAGAAACAGTTATGGAAGATTATAATCATGACTATGCGTATTATACAGATGAACTGGCGCAGAAGAGACTTTATAACCAAATGATAGAAAACGATTTTACAGATGCTTTGAAAAATAAGGAGAGATTGGTATAGACGATATTATTTGGATTATTAATCGGCAGGGATAGTCACTTTCCCTTTATATTCCTGCAGGTTTTACATAAGAAGATGGATTTCGGTCAGCAAAGGCAGCTCCCACAATGCCTTTTGGATATCCGCTTCTGCAAGTTGTAGTAAGTAATTGCTTCCCATCAAAATCATGGGGAAAGCGAACTGGTCTGAAAGACCGCCAGTTAGTGTGATGATGATAAGGAGATTTTGAAACTGATGACAGACAGAGATTATGCAATTAAATCAGTGAAAGAAATTACCTTCCATATGGCAAGTCATGCACAGGATTAAGACATTATACTGATATTAAAGAACTGATGACAAGCTACCAGAAACTGATTTTAGAAAACCAGTTGTATTGGAAGAACTGGATATGGAGTGCCAGGAGAAAATCAATGAAGATATGGCATATGCATTGAGTTATCTGAGCATTTATAACAATCAGCTGAATGTGCCAAAGATGCACCGGGAAATGAATAACCTGATGATCATTTATGGCTTGTCTGATATGATCTATCGTGGAATGACACTGGTGAAGTTCTATGCACCGAATGGTGTGATGCTCAGTGAAATCCTTCATTCCTGTTTTTGCAGTCATTATAATAAGACAGATGTGGAAGTACAGCAGGAGCTAGGAATAGGCAGGACTTCTTTTTATAAAATGAAGAAGCAGGCACTTGGATATTTAGGATTTTATTTTTACGAGATCGTGGTACCGCAGGCAAAGGATAAAAGATTTAAACCGTCACTGGGCGTTGAGGAAGAGTAGGTGAGTAATATGAGATACGAAGATTCGATGAAAGGTGTAGCTGATCAAATAATCAAAGAACAGCAGCGAGCCAGTAAAATTAAAAACAATCCAGAAGAGTTCCATTGGCATGACGAATATGCAACGTTGAATTTCTTTCGGTTTATCTGCAAAAATATCGGTAACTTGAGAAATGGAGAAATTGAAAAAATGGTCACACGTTTAAAGTACATAGATCAGAAAGCAGTGGAAAACCATGTGAATGGTGCTGTTTGGGCATTTGATTATGATAAGATGTTCTGTGTATTGATGGAAAATGAAATTTGTCGAAAGGTGTGTGAAAAGAATAAATATAACAGTTGGATGAATCTGATGGGACAGTATTGTGTTTCAAGGACTTAAAGACGAAGAAAGTTGTTGGAGAGAAATAATTTCCAGCAACTCTGTCTTTAATGAATAGAGTTCATTTTTTTATTCAACTATTCCCATGATATATACAATATGTAAATGTGCAATTCAAATATCAGTTTATGCTAAGTGCAAAAATAATAATAATTACTATTATTGACAAAAGAATAATTATCATGTATAATACAGATATACAAGAAACAAAGTGTTAGAAAAATTGCTAGGAACTTGGTAACAAAAATAAATCGACATTGAAAATGGAAAATGACTATGAAAAAATATGAATGTGAACCATGTGGATATATTTATGATCCGGCAGTAGGAGATCCAGACGCCGGTATCGCTCCAGAAACTGCATTTGAGGATATTCCAGATGACTGGACATGCCCAATCTGCGGATTAGGAAAAGATGTTTTCGTTCCTGTAGAAGACTAAGCAGAAAATGCAGGTACGAAACTGCCAGACATTAAAAGAGCCTAAGAGAACATATAAAAGAAATGGAGGTCAAATTATGACTTACGATTTAAACATTACCTTTGATGACAATTTAGTAACAGGAAATAAAACAATCGATACACAGCACAAAGAATTGATTGACCGTATCCAGAACTTTGTAACTGCCTGTCAAAATGGCGACAGCAAAGTAAAAGCAATCAAAATGCTGGATTATCTGGATGAATATACTGACTTTCATTTCAAAGAAGAGGAAAAGCTTCAGGAAAAATCCGGTTATCCAGAGCGTGAAAAACATTATGAAAAACATGAAGAGTTTAAAAAGACAATTCAAGAACTGTATGAATACCTTCAGGAGTATGAAGGACCAACAGATCGGTTCAGTGAACTTGTACAGAAAAATGTAATCGACTGGCTGTTTGGACACATTAAAACATACGACCGCTCTGTGGCAAAATTTATCTTTATGAAACAAAATCCAGACCGATGCTAAAATAAACCAGGGAACGAGTTCACTCAGAATGTAGACAACGTGATGAAGTAAATTAGGGGCTGTCACAATGCAGCCCCTTTCCTGTTATAGCGATATTCTAGGTAATATATTGCGCTGGCATGACATATTATTTTACTACTACTATATGGGAAGAGCAAGCAGCTCTTCTTTTTTTTGTCCTTTTTATCCAATTTTAAGTTGTAAAGTCTCTTTTCATTCGACAAAATTCTCCACAGACAGAGGATATGCGACGAGCATTGATATGAACATCTATTTATGGAAAGAGGATATTGAAGACGGGGAATCGGTAATGACAGCCGAATATAGACCTGTAGAATACGGAAAGGACTATGATGTTGTCAATAATCCTGATAAATTTCAACTATATATAGATGGAAAAGAGATTAAATAGTAATCTCCTGAAAGCAAGCTTTTTGTCAATTATTTCAAAGAAAAATTAAAGGATAACAATACATAGTTTTGACAATGATATTTTGAAAAAATTTATAGGAATGCTCTATTATCAAATTGACATAGGAATATGGTAGCGTATAATTAGAATTGAATACACTGAAAAAATGGAGGAATTACATGAAAGCACATAAATATTGGTCAGTAGGAGCATTGATCACAATGCTTGGGACTTTTTACACTGGATATAAAAAGCAAAAATCAAGTCACAAATACTTTGCTTTAAGTTCTATGTTATGTATGGTAATGGCGATATATACAGGTCATAAAATGATTACCGGGAATAGGAAGAAAAAGGCGAATAAAGAGAAAGATACAGAAAGGGAGGGATAAATAATGTTGGAAGTAGGGGTTAAGGCACCGGATTTTGAGTTGCCAGATCAAAATGGGAAAATACATAGATTATCGGATTATACAGGAAAAAAAGTGATTTTATATTTCTATCCCAAGGATAATACAGCGGGATGCACGAAACAGGCATGTGGGTTTTCTGAGCGATACCCTCAGTTTACCGAAAAAGGAGCAGTTATTCTTGGAGTCAGTAAGGATTCTGTATCCTCTCATAAGAGATTTGAGGAAAAATATGGATTGACATTTACACTTTTAGCAGATCCAGAGCGGAAAGTTATTGAAGCATATGATGTATGGAAAGAAAAGAAAAATTATGGCAAAGTCTCTATGGGAGTAGTAAGAACCACATATCTTATTGATGAACAGGGGATTATTATAAAGGCAAATGATAAAGTCAAGGCTGCAGATGATCCTGAAAATATGCTCAAGGAATTAGATTAATGAAGATAATATTATCCCCTGCTAAAAAGATGATTACAGATACTGACAGCATAGCGCCGGATGGATTGCCTGAATTTATTGAAAAGACGACAGAGATACAAAGTTGGTTGAAAAGTAAGTCAAAAGAAGAACTGAAGACTATCTGGAAATGTAATGACAAAATTACAGAACAGAACTTCAATAGATTGGAAAACATGGATCTTTATCATTTACTTACCCCAGCTGTCTTATCATATGAAGGAATTGCTTTTCAATATATGGCTCCATCCGTGTTTGAGGACAGTCAATTCGAGTATGTACAAAATCATTTGAGAATAATATCTGCATTTTATGGTGTGCTAAAACCAAGGGATGGTGTGACACCTTATCGTTTGGAAATGCAGGCGAAGGTTGGAATAGGAGAAACAAAAAATCTGTATGAGTACTGGGGAGATTTATTATACCGCTCAGTGATTGATAACAGCAGGATTATAATCAATCTGGCATCGAAAGAATACTCTAAGTGCATAGAAAAATATCTGACACGACAGGATAGATACATTACGATTACATTTTGTGAGTTATCAGGAGATAAACTGGTGACAAAAGGTACATATGCTAAGATGGCCCGTGGTGAAATGGTTAGGTTCATGGCTGAAAACAGAATTGAAAATCCTGAGGATATTAAGAAATTTGATAGACTAGGCTATTCATTCCGCTCTGATTTATCATCAGATGCAGAATATGTTTTTGAACGGAAAAAATGATGATTGAATGATTATTTTAAATAAAAGGTAATCAGTAATATTGATTATTATAATAATAGTAATTATTACTATTATCTATTGACAATAAACAGATTGAGATGCACCACGAAGAGAGATATCGTGCACTTCTTAAGAATATTGAAACTGCACAGGTGTTTGAAAAGAGTGAAGTTAAGGTATGGGAATGCCGTAACTGTGGACATGTTGTGGTAGGAACAAAGGCACCTGAGATATGTCCAGTATGTAACCATCCACAGAGTTATTTCGAAATACGTGAAGAGAACTATTAAAGAGAAGGAGATTATTACAAAGAAGAAAGTGATTATTAAAAAAAGCAGTAATGATAGGCTGTGGCTTTGTTGGTTCTGCATCGGTTGGTAAAGAAGCATTAAAGTTTAAGAATCGACGGATGCTTTGAAGAAAGTTATAGAAACAATTGGATTTTAAATTTTAAACATAGGAAGATAAAAAAGATGGAAGTAAAATATTATGTATGCAATCATTGTGGAAACATTATTGAAATGTTAAAGGATCAAGGCGTACCAGTAATGTGTTGCGGAGAGGCTATGCATGAGTTAAAAGCTGGAGTGACAGATGCTGCTGTTGAGAAGCATGTACCTGTATATACAGTGGACAAACAGCATGTACATGTTGTGGTCGGTGAAATAAAACATCCAATGCTTGATAATCATTTCATTGAATGGATTACACTAAATACAAATCAGGGTATTTATAGAAAACAGCTAATTCCAGGACAGGAACCTATTGCGGATTTCTGCCTCTGTGATGGAGAATATGTAGAAGAAGTATACGCATACTGCAATCTTCATGGACTCTGGAAATGCTAAAAACACTTGACTTTCGTGCTAAGATTACAAAATAATTCAGATACAACAGTAATATATGCTGTGTATTAATATATTTATAAGGAGGAATAAACTAATGAAATATGTATGTGACGTTTGCGGATGGGAATATGATGAAGAGGAAGGTTATCCTGAAGGTGGTATTGCACCAGGAACAAAGTGGGAGGATGTTCCAGAAGATTTTGAATGCCCATTATGTAATGTTGGAAAAGATCAGTTTTCAGAAGTTGAATAGAAGCCTAATCTTGTGTTAAATACAGATGGATAAACCAAAACCCTGGTGCGTGAGCAACAGGGTTTTTTATTGCGATATTTTGTGATGATATCACAGAAAATAATCTACCTTTTGCTTATAATGTAGTTAGAAACTAAGTAAGGAGGTAGTCTAAATGAGATTAAAAGATAAAGTTGCAATCATTACGGGTGGAAGCCGTGGTATAGGATTTGCTACAGCTGATAAATTCTTGAAGGAAGGTGCTTCAGTTGTGTTGGCAGCAAGTTCACAGGAATCGGCAGATGTTGCTGTAGATAAATTAAAAGAAAAATATCCCAATGCAATAGTTGCTGGAATTAGTCCAAATCTGGCAAGCATGGAGTCTGTCAGAAAGGCTTTTAAAGAGGCAACTGAAAAATATGGATGTGTCGACATACTGGTAAATAATGCAGGGATTTCAGAAAACACCTCATTTATGGATTATACAGAGGAGACTTTTGATAAAGTCATGGATCTAAATGTAAAAGGAGTATTTAATACTACTCGTGTAGCAGCAGAATGTATGGTGGCAAGAGGCAAGGGGGTCATTCTCTCAACTTCTTCCATGGTGAGTATTTCGGGACAGCCAAGTGGGTTTGCTTATCCGGCATCGAAGTTTGCAGTAAACGGATTGACTGTATCATTAGCAAGAGAACTAGGACCTAAAGGTATTCGTGTTAATGCTGTTGCACCTGGAATTACAGAAACTGATATGATGAAGGCCGTGCCAAAGGAAGTTATCGAACCTATGATTGAAAGAATTCCATTGCGTCGTCTTGGACAGCCAGAAGATATTGCCAACGCGTTTGTGTTTCTTGCTTCAGATGAGGCGAGTTACATTACAGGTGTTATATTAAGTGTAGATGGTATGGCAAGAAGTTAAGTTAATGAGGTATGGTGATGTAATCACGGAAAATAAATGAAATTAAGACTATAATAAATCTACAAAAAGAGAAAGATAAGGAGGACTGTAAAATGTCTGCTATTAATATCAATAAAAATAATTTTCAGAACGAAGTACTGAATTCCGATAAACCCGTTCTTTTAGATTTTTGGGCATCTTGGTGTGCGCCTTGCCGTATGGTAGTACCTATTGTAGAGGAGATTGCAAGTGAGCGTAGAGATATTAAAGTTGGAAAGATTAATGTAGATGAAGAGCCTGAACTGGCAAATAAGTTCAGTATTATGAGCATTCCAACTTTAGTGGTTATGAAGAATGGGAAGATTGTACAGCAGGTTTCAGGGGCGAGACCTAAGAATGCGATTTTAGAAATGCTTTAGGGGGGGTGTGCTAATGGGATTTTTTGATCTCTTTAAACAGTCGAATATTAATCAAGGCATAGAAGAATATAAAAGGACTGATGATGCAGTTCTGCTGGATGTACGTACACCGCAGGAATATCAGGAAGGACATATACCAGAAAGTAAAAATGTGCCGTTGCAGCAACTTGACAATATTGCTTCTGTAGCGAAGAATAAGGATATCCCACTGTTTGTATACTGTTATTCCGGTTCACGAAGCCGCCAGGCAACTGGGATACTGCAACGAATGGGATATTCTAAAGTAAATAATATCGGTGGCATTGTAGCTTACTCAGGAAAGGTGGAAAAATAAGATGAAGGTAATAATTGTAGGAGGTGTAGCCGGAGGAGCTACAGCCGCAGCAAGAATACGCAGACTGAATGAACATGCTGAAATTACTGTGTTTGAAAGATCCGGATACATATCCTATGCAAATTGTGGACTTCCATATTATATTGGAGACGTGATCACAGACCCGGAAGAACTTACACTACAGACACCAGAGAGTTTTTTTAAACGCTTCCGTATTAACATGAAAATTCATCATGAAGTTATCTCCATACATCCGGAACGTAAAACGGTTTCAGTGAAAAATTTAGAGAATGGTGAGATATTTGAAGAAAAATATGATAAGCTGATCCTCTCTCCAGGTGCAAAGCCAACACAGCCGAGACTTCCCGGAGTAGGTATTGATAAACTTTTTACACTTCGTACTGTAGAAGACACTTTTCGGATAAAGGAATATATAAATAAGAATCATCCAAAATCGGCTGTATTGGCAGGTGGTGGTTTTATTGGTCTGGAACTGGCAGAAAATTTGAGGGAGCTTGGCATGGATGTTACGATTGTCCAGCGGCCTAAGCAGCTGATGAACCCTTTTGACCCGGATATGGCATCCATGATCCATAATGAAATGAGAAAACATGGGATAAAACTGGTACTGGGCTATACAGTAGAAGGATTTAAAGAAAAAGACACCGGAGTGGAGGTCCTGTTGAAAGATAATCCATCCCTTCAGGCTGATATGGTAGTTCTGGCAATCGGAGTCACACCAGACACAGTATTAGCAAAAGAAGCCGGTCTGGAACTTGGCATCAAGGAAAGTATTGTAGTGAATGACAGAATGGAAACCTCTGTACCGGATATTTATGCTGCAGGTGATGCAGTTCAGGTAAAACATTATGTTACGGGTAATGATGCGCTGATTTCTTTGGCAGGACCAGCCAATAAACAGGGCAGAATCATCGCTGATAATATTTGTGGCGGTGATAGTCGTTACCTGGGCAGTCAGGGAAGCTCCGTTATAAAAGTGTTTGATATGACAGCAGCCACTACAGGTATCAATGAAACCAATGCCAAAAAGTCAGGATTAGAGGTAGATACAGTAATTCTTTCTCCTATGAGTCATGCCGGTTACTATCCTGGTGGAAAAGTGATGACCATGAAGGTGGTTTTTGAAAAAGAGACCTATCGTTTGCTTGGTGCTCAGATTATTGGATATGAAGGAGTTGATAAACGTATTGATGTGCTGGCAACAGCAATTCATGCAGGGCTGAAGGCAACCCAGCTGAAGGATTTGGATCTCGCATATGCACCGCCTTATTCCTCTGCCAAGGATCCTGTAAATATGGCAGGATTCATGATAGACAATATAGCAAAAGGTACCTTAAAACAATGGCATCTGGAAGATATGGATAAGATTTCTAGAGATAAAAGTGTTGTGTTGCTGGATGTGAGAACTGTAGGTGAATTTAACAGGGGGCATATGGATGGATTCAAAAACATTCCTGTAGATGAACTGAGGGAACGTATCAATGAAGTTGAGAAGGGAAAGCCTGTTTACCTGATATGCCAGAGTGGGCTACGCAGTTATATTGCAAGCCGTATTTTGGAAGGAAATGGATATGAAACATACAACTTTTCAGGTGGATTCCGCTTTTATGATGCAGTGGCTAATGACCATGCACTGATTGAAAGATCATATGCATGTGGTATGGATTATTAGAAATAAATAAAATATTTTTATAGTTTGATTGTAATATAAAAAGATCCCCCATTTATTAGAATGACTTCCATAATTCTGATAAATGGAGGATTCTTCTTTATATGTTACAGAAAAACAATTTTATGACCTTTGGAGTGTTTCCAGTCTTTTTGGATCAAGGATTGTGATTTTGCCGCGGGAGAGTTTGACGAGACCCTCGCCTTGAAAGTATCGAAGCATTCGAGTGATAACTTCCCTGTGGGAACCAAGATGATTAGCAATCGTCTCATGAGTGATTTTCAGCTCGTTTGTTCCTTCGATAGAGGTCTCTTCTAAAAGAAATGAAGCAACACGCTTATCCAAACTCTTCCACATGATTTGTTCAATCAGCCACATGACATCAGAAAAACGGGTGGCCATTAACTCATTGGTATAGTTTGCGACGGGAGCAGATTCCTTCATAATGTCCTTATAGATTTCAGCAGGGATGATCCAAAGATCAGTATCTTTTTCTGCTTCAATGGTTACTTCAAATTGAATGGAGCGTATGATACATGAGGCGGATAAAAGACACATATCCATATCGAACAGACGGTAAAGTGTAATCTCCCGTCCTTCATCTGAAAGTATGTAAGTTCGAAGCTGCCCGGATTTAACCAGTAATAATCCAGTACAGTCCAGGTTTCCATTGTGAATGATTGTCCCTTTTTTTACATACTGTGTGATTAAATTGTCTGAAATTATTTTTTTCTGTGTTGTATTTAAGTCATTCCATAGTGGAAAACAATTTTCGAAGTTCATAACCGTTATCTCCTTTACGAACATAGTATACTTGCTTTTTTTAGATGCGTCAATTATGTAACTGGCATATGCCATAAATAGAAATAAAAAGAAGTGTAATAAAGTAAATTATCTTTTCTGTGATATCATCACAGAAGCAAGATCTTTTATGCGATATATTAAGTTCAAATAGGAGAAGGAGTTGAAAAATATGACATCTATAAATATAAATAAAGAAAAGTTTGGACAATTAATTCATAAGGAAAAACCGGTTTTGGTTGATTTCTGGGCACCGTGGTGTGGTTATTGCCGTAGAATTGGAGCGGCTTATGAAAAAATAAGTGAAGAATACAGCGATATTCTTATTGCTGGAAAAGTAAATATTGATGAAGAACCACAGATTGCAGAAGCTGAAAAGATTGAGATAATTCCTACGCTGGTTTTATATCGGGATGGAAAGGCAATAGATTCTATTGTTGCACCTGAATCAAAAATAATGATAGAGAATTTTATTAATGAAGCATTGGAAAAATAAAAGGAGGACTGCTGTATGAATGAAAATCATGTTTACGATATGATTATCGTGGGTGGAGGACCTGGAGGGTATACTTCAGCATTATACGCAGCCAGAGCAGGACTTGATACAATTGTTATAGAAAAATTATCTGCAGGTGGTCAGATGTCATTGACCTGGCAGATTGATAACTATCCTGGTTTTGAAAATGGAATTGACGGATTTTCATTGGCAGAGAAAATGCAAAAACAGGCGGAAAAATTTGGCGCTAAAAGTGAATATGCTGAAGTTTATAATATGGATTTAACAGGAAAGCTTAAGAGAGTAGAAACTAGTTCGGGAATTTATATTGGGAAAACAGTAGTGATTGCTACTGGAGCAAATCCAAGAGAACTTGGTCTTGCTAAAGAAAAAGAATTGATAGGTCATGGGGTTGCTTATTGTGCCTCCTGTGATGGTATGTTTTATAAAGATAAGATCGTGGTGGTTGTTGGTGGTGGAAATTCTGCTGTATCAGATGCTGTTCTTTTAAGTCGAATTGCTAAGAAAGTCATCATTGTTCATCGAAGAGATACATTACGTGCAACGAAAATCTACCATGACCAGCTGATGAAAACTGAAAATATAGAGTTTCGATGGAACAATACAGTAAATGAACTGATTTATGGAGAACGATTGACTGGTGTGCGGTTGAAAGATACAGTTACAGGAGAAGAAAACATTATAGAATGTGACGGCCTGTTTGTGAGTATAGGAAGAAAACCGACAACAGATTTTTTAGATAATCAGATAGAACTGGATAATAAAGGATATATTGTGGCAGGTGAAAACACTGAAACGAGTATTCCGGGTGTTTATGCTGTAGGAGATGTCAGAACAAAGTTACTTCGTCAGATAGTAACAGCAGTGGCAGATGGTGCTATGGCAGTACATATGGCAGAAGAGTATGTGGAGAAATAACAATCAGAATTTAATTGTTTAAGAAATTGTTCTTTGGTTAATGGCATTTTTATGTATCCTCTAGTTTTACTAAAATTCAATATGTATTATGTATATAAATAACAGATAATCAGGTATTATCCTTCAGCTATTTGAAAAAATATATATCTACTGCAACTGTTCCGTAATATCTATAGTTTAAAAATGTACAAGAAGCTCGGTTGTCTTATTGGGGACGATTAAGAGGAAGAAATAAACACTATATAATGAAACAATTACATATGAGATGGAATTTTCTATAAGGACACAGGAATCTGGCAGTTCTTAGTGTTACCAAATCCTTCTGTCGTACAGGCTTCATAAAAGGAACTAATATGCGACACTATTGCAATCGAGGTAATATTGACATAGAATTCCATGTATTATAGAATGGTATCTGTAAAAAGAAGGCATGAAGAAAGCAGCTTTAAACGGGCTGCTTTTTTTGTGTCTTCTTTTGTCTTTCCTGAGTACCGGAGGAAAAGGAGTTTTCTGGATGGAGCAGAGAAGACAAAAATAAATAAGAACAGGAGGAAGTATATGGAGGATACCAAAAAAACAGTTTTGGCGGGAAACGGGGAAAAAGATGTTCCGCGTGCGGTCTACGATGGTGTTTTGACAATCGATGTAGACGCGCAGGTTGAAAGCATGGAGGAACAGGAAGAAGCCAGATGGCATCAGCTTTTGAATGCACATCGTACCAGAAAGATCCTGACGGGCCAGCTCGGGGGCATTGAAAAACTGGAGAGTGGATGGATGGTTGCTGTTACATACTTTAATGGTTTCCGGATCATTATCCCAATGAATGAAATGATGATCAACCTTCAGGGAGACGGGCGTGAAAACGCGGATACCTTAAACCGTCAGGTCCGTATTGCTAACAACATGCTCGGCTGTGATATTGATTTCATCATCAAAGATCTGGATAACAAGAGCCGGAGCGTTGTAGCATCCAGAAAAGATGCAATGCTTAAAAAGAGACAGACTTTTTACCTTGGGGAAGATACAGAAAAACCAATGCTCTATGAAGGCAGGATCGTAGAAGCAAGGGTGATCGCGGTAGCTCCCAAAGCAGTCCGCCTGGAAGTCTTTGGTGTAGAAGTATCTGTCCGGGCCAGGGACATGGCCTGGGAGTGGATGGTAGATGCCGGAGAAAAATTCCAGGTAGGTGATCTGGTGCTGGTCATGGTCAATAAGGTGGAAGCAAGCTCTGTTGACCAGATCATTATAGAAGTGGATGCAAAGAGTCCGACAGCCAATATCAATAAAGATAACCTCCGGAAATGCCATAAACAGGGAAAATATACAGGGATCATTACGGAAGTCTATAAGGGAACCTATTTTATCCGCCTTGATATCGGAGTCAATGCCGTGGCACATTCCTGCAATATGTCCGCACTTCCGGGAAAGAAAGATAAGATTGGATTTGTGGTGACCCGCATCAACGACAACTATGAAGTGGCAGAAGGCATTATCACAAGGCTTATCAAAAGAGCTTCCTGAAAATGTTTTTATGATTTTCAAAGAATTCTGTTGACACAGAAAAAGGGATTTCTTTAACATCGGAGATAAAGATGGAAAGGAGTGACGTCAGATGGCAAAAAAGAAGAAAAAACAGATACGGGAAACCTTGTACTGCCCATATTGCAAAAGACCCGGGGTACTTAGGCCTGCAGCTTATGTCTATGGAGATAACAACCTGGATCCGGAGAAATACCTGTATGTATGCAGCGGCTATCCTTCCTGTGATTCATACATTGGGGCACACAAAAAAAGTATGCGTCCCATGGGAACCATGGCTGACAGCAATCTGCGTAATAAGCGGATCGAAGCACACAGAGCTTTGGATGCAATCTGGAAAAATGGTTATATGACCAAACATAGCACGTATATCTGGCTTCAGAACCGTTTGAATCTCCGGGAAAAGGACACACATATCGGGAAATTTTCTTATTACCTGTGTGAACAGACCATCCGGGAATGTACAGACTATATAAAAAGCCGAGAGGAGAAAAAGAAATCCCCGGATAAAATAAGCGTGGCATGACGGAAAGGATGGATGCCCTTGAGACTACAGGCGACAGAAGATGATGTATATCATCTGATGGACCTTAAAGAACAGTATTTTATTATGACAGCAATATGCAGTGTGGCAGAGGGAATCAGCGCATACTTTTTCATATACCAGAAAAGATGCTGGGATCTTGTATATTTGTGTACTGCACTGGCGCTTGCGATAATCCTGCTTCTTCGTCAGGCCATAAAAATCAGCCGGAGGATCATGGAGGCAGAAAACTGTTATATGGCACTTGAAGAGGACAGCCTGGCAGTCTGCCAGCCGGAAAAGAACGGAAAATATGAGTCCTGCAGGATCTTTTACGATGAGATGGACAAGATCGTAGAAGGAACCAGGCGGGGAGTTCCGGAATTTTATATCGTGATCCGAAAAGAAGGGAAAGAACAGAAAAGCTTTTTCCTTTTGGATGAAGAAGAACAGGAACGGGATGTTTTCTGTGTACGATCCTTTGGCTTTGACAATCAGGGATTCATGGAGTTTTATCGGAAACTCAGGTGGATCGTACCGGGAAGAACAAGGATTATCGGGACCAAAACACAGGAAGTATGGAAACTGCGGCGGCCGAATATCGGAATCTGTACGGCAGCAGGCATGCTTTTGGGGTATGTACTTCCAAAACTCCTGGAAATGATGTATGGGTAACAAGTTATATGAAAGAAAACAGATCAGAAGCAGAGATTAGAAAGAGTGAAAATGACAAGGAGGAAATGTCATGAGATGGTATACAGCAATCGGAATGAAAAAAGATGATGCAGATGGAAGGTTTTGTGTCTGGGTAGATGGGGAAGAAAAAGTACTTACAGAAATGGAAACTATTTTGTGGGCTGCGCTCACCTGGTCTTTCTGTGAAGAGGATAAGGTCCATTCCCAGATGCATCGTCTTCTTGTATTTAGCCTTGGAGAAAAACAGGCACAGGAATGGGCGGACAAAGAGGATTTTCAGTTTTGCCTGAACCGTCTGGTAAAGCGGGGCCTGGTTGTGCTGACAGAAGGATGTACCAGAGAGGAAGCTGTATACAGCATTATCAGCCGGTCAGTCATGGCTCCCATGATCTTTTCACCGGCGGAACGCATGAAACATTTTATGGAATCCCTTTCCATGGGAAAAGGACTGAAGTTTTCACTGAGGGCCTTTAAAAAGCCGCTGCTTACAGAAGAGGAATACCAGCTACTTTCCTATCTTCAAAGAGAAGGGGATGTTTCCTGCCACCTGAAATGTTTAAAGGAAGAGGCAAAAAGCAGGGAACCCCATTTAGCAGATTCCCTCCAGGAACAGATACAACGGGAATTTATAAGCCGCGTAGCGCAGCTTTACTATAAGAAACAGCTTGTGATCGACAACATAAGAAGGGAGGACTGCCTTGAAGCAAACGGAACATCCGTATTGGCACAGGCTGTATAGATGCTTGGAAGATTTTGGCACACGTTATCAGAATATACCGGATTTTTTTAAGGACAGGATCCAGCGATATGGTATCCTGTCTCTTTTTATCCTGCTTTTCGGATCATTTATGGGAACATGGATGAAAGATAAAACTTTTATTTTCTGGTCTTTCCTGCTTGGGATTATCGGATTTATAAGAACATATCTTATTTTCCGCACCGCGGATAAAAAGACCTATGAAATCGTGGAAGGGCTGGTAACCGGGATAGACGGGAAAAATCCCTTTGCAAGATTACGGAAGATCCGGGTAAGTGATCCGGCCGGACGGCAGAGTGAACTTTTGCTGGATAAAAACGTAAAAGTTTTGGAGGGAAAACGTTACCGGTTTTATTTTGGCATAAATGAAAAGAAGCTGGTAGGAATTCGCCGGGTGGATGCAGCACTCAATAACGGTACTTTTTTGGGAAACGAAGAAATATAAGAGGAAGAGATTCCTTTTATAGCAGGGAGGGGAGCACCAGGCATGGTTCGATTCCATGCTGCCCTGTTTCCGCAAAAGACTATTGCGGGAAATACAGCAAAGGAGAGAAGGATATGTCAGAAACACTACAGGGAACCGTGAAATGGTTCAGCGCACAGAAAGGATACGGCTTTATCACCGGTGAAGACGGGATTGATTATTTCGCCCACTTTTCGGAGATCCAGATGGATGGATACCGGAAATTAAGCGGTGGCCAGCCGGTCCTTTTTGAAGCAGGGACGGATGCCAATGGGCGAAGCCTTGCCAAAAATATTTCCCCGGCGGATCCAAACGCTGAGTAAGACGTTTTCATAGTGCATGCACAGATTACCTATTCCCCTCAGATACATGCACTTATGCAGACGGATGAAAAGACAGGCGGTATCATGCCGCCTGTCACAACATGTAGCAGAATAATAAAGATAACTCACACAATAACACAATATATAGTTAAAATTAATTGACAACCACAAAATGTTGTGGTAGTCTTTAAATGAAAAATAATTTAACAGTCTATAAAAGACTGTGGTTATTCTTTAGTTCCGGACATTCCGGAAGAAACACTTTGGGGCGGTCTTGCCCTTAATGAGAAAAAATGGATATGCAAAATATAAGGAAGATGCAAGAAGGAAAGAAGATTCTTTTTGTGTCTTTTTTTATTGCATAAAAAGCAGAAAGGAGGAGCACGAATGAAACTGGCAGTTAAGGAAACTGCAAAAAGAAATACCTTAAAAACATCAAAAAAAGAAAACACATTGTAAAATCAGGAGGGTCGATTATGGAGACAATTAAATGGGAAAACGCAAATGCACTGGAAATTGGAATGCTTATGGAGATGGCAGAAGACGGCTATGTGTTTTGCATCGAAGATGGAAAGATACAGGCTGTTGAAGTCCGGATTTTCAGCTAGCGTGGAAAGGCGGACATTATGTATTATAAAGATGACTTTTATAAGGAGTTCCGGACAGAAAAGGAACTGTGCGAGTATCTGGAAGAGATAGACAGCCGGGCAGAATGGATCCGGATCACCAGTAAGAAATTAAAGGTGGCAGCAGCAGGAGAGGAAACCTGCACAGAGGTTCCGGGCATTTCCCTGGAAGCACTGGAAAAAGATACTTTATCTCATTCCAGGCTGGTTCTTATCCTGCCCGAGAGGATCTGTTATATAGGAAATTCAGCAATCAAATCGTTGAAAGGACGGGCCAGGATTGATGGCAAAGCCCTGGCAGATGTCGATAAGAAAACACTGGCAGAGATCTTGAATAAATGCCTGAAGGTTGCAAGAGGAAGAGCACTGATCCGTTTCTGTGAAGGAAAAATAAGGGCAGTCCTGTCTGGTGATGAAAAAGATTATGCCATCATATCCATGCCGGATATGTACATGGTTACCTCGGCATATATCCATGGGGACTATGAGAAGGCAACGTTTTTAAACGGCTATGCAGATCATTATTCTGTTACGGCGTCCTGGCAGCTGGAAGATACGAAACTTACAGATGTTTATAAGGAACTGATGCAGAATTATGGAAGAAAGACCGATAAGGACATAAAAGCAGTTGTACGGATCACTACGTCAGACGTTGGTGTGTCCGGAGCGAATATTTTTTATTCCCTGCAGGAGCCGACAAGAAATGTGATCCTTGGCAATGCCCTGAAGGTTACGCACAAAAACTGTAAAGGAATGGAAGATTTCACGGAAAACATAGAGTCGATCTTTGATTACTACCGGGAAGTCTTAAAAGGGGTCATGCGGCTGTGTGATATCTGGATCGAGCATCCGGCAAATGCCATGGCAGGGATCATGAAGCAGGCAGGATTTGGAAAAAAACTGCTTGCAGAAACCGTGGAGCAGTTTAAGGCTACTACTGGGGATGAGCCATGCAGCGCATACGAGATCTACTGCGGGATCTGTGAATCCATTACCATTGCAAGGCAGGAAAAGACGAATGAGAGAGGACTTTTAGCTCTGGAAGAAAAAATTGCCGGCTGTGTGTCAAAACGCTGGCATGAATATGATATTCCTGGCACTGTAAAATACTAACAGGATTTAAAAGAATGGAGACAGCATGGACTGTCTTTTTTTGATGGGAGGAAAACATGAAGGTTACGAATGGAAAAGATGTGGCAAGGCTGCTGGTAGATGAATACTTGAACTGCCATCCCACCGGACACAAAAAATTTATGGAGTCCATGGCAAAAGAGCAGCAGGAAATAAAAGACAATTACACTTATCTTGGGTTTGCCTGGCTAAAAGGTCTTTCGGAAGTTGGGTATTACGATCTTCGAAACGAAGCATCGAAACTGATGGCCGATGATCTGTGCCTGCATGTAAAGGAACAGCCAGAAAGGGTGCGCCTGGTGTATGAAGGTGCAGAGGAAATGGAGATCAATCAGTCAGATGAAGAGCAGATGGCAAAAATGTTTACCTGCTACCTGCTTGCAGGAAGTATGGACGGATATGGGGAATTTGTGGATTATGCCCTTGATACCCACCGGACACTGCAGCAGAACCTGACACGGTTTTTTGTGGAATGGTTTGCAAAAGCAGAAAAAGGCTCTGCATTTTTAAAACGGGCAAAGATGGTGTATTCCAGGTATTCCCTGCCATATATCTAAATTACGGAGGTATGTGATGGATAGAAAACTTCCGGACTGGTTAAAAGAGAGCAGGGAGGCAGAAAAACTGATCGCATGGCTGAAATCGCCGGATTGTGAAGTAAAAGAATTTTCCGGACAGCTGTTTATAAAGGCAAGATATGGAAACTGTTTCTTTTTCTTTGACTGTTTAAAGGAAAACAGAAAAACAGACCGGAACTGGTGTGCCGTGATCCACATGCCGGAGTATTCCCTTTATGAAGCAGAAGATCTTTTTCTGAAACCGATCGGGATACCGGATGATTTTGGTTTTCCTGTGCGTGAGGATCTGATCCCGAAACTGGAAACACAGATAAGCCGCATTGGAAAGAAACTTATCCGGGAACAATGGGATGAACTTTTGTTAAAAGGCGGGTATGCAGCTGCACAGATGATCCCGGAAATCAGCAGGGTTTATATCCAGCTAAATGCAGACCGTTTTATTAAAAAAGGAAAGCGGCCGGAGGATCTGATCTATCAGCCGCAGTTTCATTTTGCGGATATGAAGTGGGAATTTTCTGACTGGATGTTTCTGGAATATTTAAGCAACCCACAGCGGGCAGCAGAGCTTTTCGCCCAGAAGTGGCTGCTTGAAAAACTTCCGGAGATCTCAAAAAAGAAGATCTGTATCGGATGTATCCGGGAAGAAATGGAAGAAATGTTAAAAAAGACTGGGACAGGGCCGGAGGCAAGCCTTCCGCGTTCTGCTTAGTATAAAAAATGAAAAAATCAGGAGGAAACGAATAATATGGGTAAATACAATTACATGAATCTGAACCAGAAGATGATCAGGATCCGGAAGAAAGTGCCGAAGCTGATTCGCAAACGGTACAGTGAGGACGTTACTTATGATTTTGTAAAACTGGATGATATTTATGAATGCCTGACACCGGCCCTTAATAAATACGGGGTCGATTTTGACATCTTAAGTGAAAGGCCGACACAGATGGACGAACAGGGCAATTCCGTGTTTTTAAAGGAAATGGGAGCGCTCTGGAGATATGAGGCTGACCTGGAGCTGTGCTGGACCAATGCAGACCGTCCGGGAGACAAGGTACGGAGCTTTTTGCATGTCATTGGAACCAATGAAGCACCGGATAAAGCAAAAGGTGCGGCATGGACGTATGGCCTGAAGTATTATTTCTTAAATAAATTCAACATCATGCAGGCATCTGGAATAGACGATCCGGACATGCGTGGGACGGAAAAAGAAGAAATGCCGAAGCAGGAAGCTTCCGTAAAACCGGAAAACCCGAAAAAGAAACAGGAAAAGGCAGAAAGAAAAGAAACTGCAGCAAAGCCGGAGCAAACGGAACCGGTCAGGGAAAAGAAAACGGACCGTAAAAAACTGCGTGATGGAAATGCCATATCAGAAGATCCTGTAAAAGTGGAATATGCAGTGACGGATACAGAAGAAAACCTTCCTGGACAGATGACTTTTGGAATTGAAGAAAGTGAAAGCGGACTGGAAGAATTTTCCGATGAAGAAACCAAAGCGGAAGATCCGGTTCAGACCGAGGAAATCTCCGTAGATGAGGAAATTACTGCCGAGACGGATGCAGACGGTTTCCGTGCAGTAAAAGAAACGGATGAAGTTCCATTTGATGAAGATGATGAGATTTCTTTTGATGCAGAAGAAGAGGAAGAAACACCAGAAGAGACTGCAGAGGAAGTGTTGGAGGATATGGCTCACGAAGAGGATGCAGAGGATGAAGTGAAATGGGCAGAAAAGGTTATCTGCAATTTTGGTGTCTATGCCGGGACCCCTCTTGGGGAAATGATGCAGGATGCCAGAGGTTACCAGACGATCAAATGGCTGGTACAGCGTTACAAAGGCCAGAATCAGGAAATACAGAAAGCTGCGAAGATTCTTTTGAATCATGAAAAGGAAATGCAAAAAGCAGCCTGAAAACAGATAAATAGTTTGAGGTGGCTCCGGGAACGGGGCCATCTTTTATGAAAAGGAGGAAGGCATGTATGCCAGAGAATCGTTTACGATCGCAGAAGTAGCCGATCTTTTGTCAATCCGAAGACTGAGTGATTCTTACCAAGACGAATTTCCGGTGGAATGTCCTTTTTGCGGGGATTTAAGAGGAAAATGCAGTTTTTGCATCCGCAAAAATGGAGAACTGAAGAATGTTTACCATTGCTATCATTGCGGGGCAGCCGGAAACATGCTGACACTGTATGCGGAACTATCCGGCATTTACGGGAGAAACCGGTATAAAGAAGCCTACCGGGAGATAAAGCAGGCACTTCCTTTTTCTGGAATGGATAAAAGACAGCATTCCACGACACGAAATGGTTTCGCTTCTATCGTTTCCAAAAAGAAACGCATTTCCCTTACGGAAGAGGAATGGGATTACCGGGACCATGTATATAAGGAAATGCTCACTTTTCTTAAGCTTAAGGAAACACACCGGAGGAACCTTCTCCTGCGTGGGCTGACGTTAAATGAGGTCAGACAGATGGAAGAACGAGGTTTTTTAAGTACGGATGAGGAGAATTCCGTGGCCATTGCCAGAAAGCTCTTAAAAAAGGGATTTCGCCTGGATGGGGTTCCTGGATTTTTCATCAACCGGGATGGTGACTGGGAAGCTGCTTTTTATAGGAAGAATAACGGGTATCTTTGCCCGGTCCGGGATGGGAAGGAACGGATCATAGGATTCCAGATCCGGCTGGATGTTCCTTTAAAAGAACGGAAGTACCTCTGGTTTACCAGCAGCGGCTTAGAAAAAGGCACATCAAGCGGCAGCCCGGCAGGAATGTTTGGGAAAATAAAGGATGGCACGGTTTACGTAACGGAAGGGATCTTAAAGGCAGAGATCGCATGGATGTGTACAGGAAATCCTTATATCGGAGTCCCTGGAGTTTCCAATCATAAAGGACTGGAAACTGTCTTGCGAAAACTGAAAGAGCAGGGGTTAAAAAGAGTTTACGAATGTTACGACATGGATAAAATGATGGAATTGTCCTGTAAGCACGATGAAAAAAGTGCGTGCCGGCAATGTGAACATGGAATTTATCTGTATCATGGAGAATGCCCCAGAAAGCGCAGAAAGCGGGACATGATCCGAAAAGGCTGTATAAAACTATATGAGATCTGTGAGGAACTGAATGTATCCTGCAAAAGAGTCACCTGGGATACCGATGCATCCGGTACCTGGATGGAACACTACAAAGGCGTGGATGACTGGATCCTTCAAAAAGAGGAAAAAGGAAACAGGAAGACGGCATAAAATGGTTTGGTCAGATAAAAGGGAAACTGGAATTTTTTTCAGTTTCCTTTTTATCTGGCTGAAAAAGCCGGAAGAAAGGAGAAAGCGATGCAGATAAGAGACGGACCAAAAGAAAACTGCAGGGAAAAAAGCGATCATGAAAGGAGAACGTGCACTTGGAAAAAAACTGGAAGAAAAGATGGATGGCGGGTGCGATGGCTTTTGCTCTGTGCTGCACTACGCTCTTGCAGACGGGAGCTTCTGCAGTATCCGCCGCTGAGGTGGGAGGCGTTTCCGCACAGAGCGAGACGCAGATCGAGGTACAGACAGAAACGCAGACGGAGAAAAGCGAGGAGGAACTGATCGAGGAAACCGTTGCTGATCCGGAACTTGCGCTTATGGTTACCGAAGGGGAAGCCTTTGATATTCAGAATGATTTTACAGGACTGAAACTCTCTGACGGAGACCATGTGGAACTGAAAAAAGCAGCAATGGAAGACGGGACTGTATTTGATTATAACCATGCGGGGACCTATAAATGCGTATATCTTGTTACGCCCGTATCCGGGGAAGCCTATCTGGTTGCCAGAAACATTACTGTGACACCAAGGGAAGCAGAAACAGACGGATCCAATGGCGGCCAGGAACAGGAAAGCGGCGATGACGAACCGGAGGCAGACCCCGTCCTCCCGACTATAAGCCCGGAAGATGCCCCGGAAACTCTGGAAGAGCCGGAAGAAACGGAGGAGCCAGAAGAAGAGGAAACAGAAGGATTTTCCGATGAGGAACCAGAGGATGGAAGCCATCAGGTTGACATCGTACAGGGAAATGAATTCAATATTGAACTGGACCACGAGGACGGACGTTACCAGACGGGGGAGACGGTCAACTTTTCCGGTGATATCCCTCAGGGAAGCCTGATCGCAGTGGGAACAAGTCTTATCGAAGCAAACCAGACAGAGAATACCGAAGATCTTCTGTATGCAGAAGTAAGCTACGATGAGGGAACAAATTCCTTCAGCTTTGAGATGCCGGAAGATGATGTTGCATTAAGTGTGCTATATGACCAGGCTGAGGGCGGTATTAGTACCGTGGCAGCTTCCGATGGAGACTTGTGGGATGATTCAACAGACATTGAAGCTAATACCTATTACTATTATTCAGATGGAAAACTGCATCCTTTTGATTCTGTTATGGGACAGGGCGGAAATGATTCCTATAAGTATATCCGTTACAAAGCAGGCGGAAAGACTTATACCGTCTATGCATACTGCATGCAGCACAGTAAACAGTCCCCGCCAAGTGGAACGACTTATAAAAATATGGTCGAACTGGATGAAGGCGGCGATGACCGTTATTTAAGGAAGGCCATGTTTTACGGATATGGCGGTCCCGGATGGGGCGGCACATTCAACGGCTATAATATCAAATCCATCATGGAAAAATACGGCTGTTCCTCCGAGACCCGTGCAATGCAGCATTATCTGGTCGATTATTTATATGACGGGGAATCCGGATTTGGCGGCTCCCTTTCGACAACTGCCAAAAACATGTTAAAAGAGATCAAGGCAGCCCTTGCAAAGATGCCGGATCCAACGACCATGGAACTGACACCAGGGCTCAGTGCTTCTGCAAATGGAAACCAGAGCCCGACATTTACATGGAAGGCAAATGCAGCTTTTGTGATCACGATCCATCTGGAAAACGGGGTCTCCCTTGTAAATGAGACGACAGGAAAAACCGGGACCGGAAATGTGAGCGTAAAGGGCGGTGAAAAATTCCATCTGGAAGCAACCACCCAGAATATTGGAAGCCTGAAAGGAAAATATGCGATCACATCCAACTATCCGCTTAATTTCCATGCCATGCTCTTAAAGCTGGCGAACAGCCAGGATATCGGATTTGGATATTATACAGATACACTGGAGCTGAACCTGGAGGTAGACTGGCCGGATGAAGCAACGGTCAAGATCATCAAAAAAGATAAGGGAAGCAACGCGCTCCTTGCAGGTGCCGTTTACGGCATCTATGCAGATGAAGCCTGCACGAAACTTATCAAAAAAATGCCGGCAACAAATGCAAAAGGGGAATCCGAAGTAAAGATCACCAAAACACAGGATACCGTTTACCTTCGTGAGATCTCAGGCCCGTCCGGATATGTGCTGGATACCAAAGCCTATGGGGTAAAGCTGGTCGTGGGGCAGACCGCTTCCAAGAACTTAACGGATAAAGAGCAAAAGGGTGCACTCACCATTTATAAAGAAGGAGAAGTGCTCACCGGAGCTGCCGTCACGGAAGATGGTGTGACATTTACCTACGAAAAACGGAAATTGAAAGGAGCCGTTTACAGTGTTTATGCAGGTGCAGATATCAAGGCGGCAGATGGCACCCTCATCTATAAAAAAGGTGCACTTGTCAAGGATAATCTGGTTACCGGAGATGACGGAAGCGTTACGTTAAAAGATCTCTATCTTGGCACCTACACTGTAACCGAGACGAAGGCTCCGGATAATTATGTATGCAAAGGAGAGTCCAAGACTGTTGAGCTTGTGTATGCAGGCCAGACCGTAGAAGTGCAGACCGGCAGTGCCACATTTTTAAATGAACGCCAGAAGGCCGCTGTCCGTGTGGAAAAACAGGACGAAGAGACCAAAAATCCGCTTTCCGGAGGTATTTACGGGCTGTATGCAGCAGAAGATATCAAAGTTGATGGTAAGACCGTTGTTCCCAAAGGAACCCTGATCGAAAAAGCAACGACCGGAGCCGATGGAAAAGCTTCTTATAAAGCGGAACTTCCGATCAATTACAGCTACAGCATCCGGGAGATCCAGGCACCGGAACTTTACCTTAGAAACAGTGAGGATACTTACACCTTCACTTTTAAGTTTACCAATGATAAGGAAGAAAAGGTAAACTTTAGCCATACCTTTACAAATAAGCGTGTAAATGCAACGATCGACCTGGTAAAAGAAGACAGCAAGACAGGAAACAGCGCACAGGGAGATGCCGTATTTGAAGGAGCCATTTACGGGCTCTATGCAAGGGAAGACATTAACCATCCGGATGGCAGGAGCGGAGTCCTTTATAAAAAGGACGAGCAGGTAGCTACCCTGACGACCGATAAAGCGGGAAAAGCAAGCGTAAGCAACCTGTATCTTGGAAAGTATTATTTGAAGGAGATCACGCCTCCAGTAGGTTATCTTCTGGACGAAGAGGAGCATGATGTAAACTGTAACTACGAAGGAGACCAGGTAGAGACGGTAAAACGAAATACCGTTTCCAAAGAAGACGTGATCAAACAGCCATTCCAGTTGATCAAAGCAGCGGATAATGATAAGACCGATGCGGATCTTTTAAAAGGTGCCGGATTCTCTGCTTATCTGATCAGCAGCCTGACTGTAAAGGACGATGGAAGCTATGACTTTACAAATGCGACCCCGATCGTTCTTACGGAAGACGGAAAAACAGAAATGTTTACCGATGAACGCGGCTATGCGTGCAGCATCCCGATTCCTTATGGACGCTACATTGTCCGTGAGACTACAACACCGCATAATTTTATGCCGGTAGATGATTTTATCGTAACCGTAACCGAGAACAGCAGCACACCGCAGGTATGGAGAGTCCTTTTGGACGATGAGTTCAAAGCGAAGCTTAAGATCGTGAAACAGGATGACGAGACCAAACAGCTGGTCCTCCTTGCCAATACAGAATTCAAAGTGTACGACCTGGATGCGAAAAAGTATGTGGAACAGGTAACGACCTATCCAAATACGGTTGTCCATAAATCCTATTTTACGGACGAAAATGGTTACCTGATCCTTCCGGAATCCTTAAAATGCGGAAATTACAGGATCGAGGAAGTGAGCGCACCGGATGGCTACACCCAGAATACCCAGTATGTGGAGATCAAAGTTGACAAGAATACAGCTTATCAGATGGATTCTGTCAGCGGGGATGCCATCATTACCGTGACCTATGAAAACCATCCGGTCAAAGGTAAACTGGTGATCCATAAATCTGGTGAAACCTTAAAATCCTTTAAAAAGGATTTTGTATACGAAGAAACTTCCCTGGAAGGGGCAGAATTTGAAATCTACGCAGCAGAAGATATTTTCACACCGGATCATCAGGTGGACGAGCAGGGAAACCGTCACGTGATCTATGCAAAGGATACCCTGGTAAAAACAGTGACCACCGATAAAAATGGGGAAGCTGTTATCAAAGACCTTCCGCTTGGAAAATACCGTGTGAAGGAAACAAAAGCACCGGCCGGATTTGCCTTAAATCCAGACAGTCAGGAAGTATCTTTAATCTATAAGGACCAGAACACACCGGAGATCGAAGAAAAACTGGAATTTTCCAATGAACGCCAGAAAGTAGAGCTGGGTGTGGAAAAACAGGATGCCGAGACCGGAAAGGCTTTAAAAGGTGCAACCTTTGGATTATATAATAAAGAAGCGATTTCTTCCGGCGACAAGGTGATTGTAAAAGCAGATACACTGCTTCAGGAGATCACAAGCAACGAAAAAGGTAAGGCAGCGTTTACGCTGGATCTTCCGCTTGGCAGATACTATGTGAAAGAGCTGCAGGCGCCGGCGGGTTATGTATCTTCCGATGAGATCCTGGAATTTGATGCCACATACCAGGGCCAGGACGTAAAAACGATCAAATTAAAATCCGTGAAGAAAAACCAGCCGACAACGGTAGAAGTAACAAAAGCAGATATCACGACCGGAACAGAACTTGACGGGGCTTCCATGAGTGTACTGGATAAGGACGGCAACGTGATCGATTCCTGGACATCCGTAAAGGATTCCCCACATGTGATCAAGCGACTTCAGGTTGGAAAAACTTACATTCTGCGTGAAGAGCTTGCACCATATGGCTACTTACGTGCAACAGACGTAGAGTTTACGATCTCTGATACTGCAGAAGTACAGAAAGTCAAAATGGAAGATGAAGTACCGGTAGCAAGACTTCTGGTAAACAAGAAAGGGGAATTCTTAGACAGCGTATCCCTTCTTGACAATGCAAAAGGCATGATCGAGCACCTGTTCAACTATGTGACTGGAAACCTGACTGATGTAACCTTCAATGTTTACGCGGCAGAAGCCATCCGTGCAGCAGACGGGGTAAGTGCAGATTATTATGCGGCAGATGAACTGGTCGGCTCCATTACAACCGATGGAAATGGCATCGCCCAGATGGATAATCTCCCGCTTGGACGCTATTACATCGTGGAAAAAGAGACCTCACATGGCTACGTTCTGGATAATGAACCAAGATATGTGGATCTTACATACCGTGACCAGGATACACCTCTGGTTACTTATAGTGCCGACTGGCAGAATGCGCGCCAGAGGGTACAGGTGGAAGTCCTGAAAAAAGAAAAGGACAGTGACAAAGTACTTTCTGGGGCAATCTTTGGCCTCTATGCAGCAGACGACATCGTATCTTCAAAAGGCAAAGTACTCCTTGCGAAAGACACCCTGATCGAACTGAAGACCACAGATGAGGATGGAAAGATCCAGTTTGTTGCAGATCTCCCGGTTGATAGCAGGTACTACATTAAGGAACTTGCCGCCCCGGATGGCTATGTGACAGACCAGGAACCGCAGGAATTCACTTTTGAGTACCAGGGCAGTGGAACCAGTGTTGCAGAGTATGCGTTCACCTTTGAAGATGAACAGACTACGGTAGAACTTTCCAAAGCAGACCTGACGGACAAAAAAGAACTTCCGGGAGCATCCTTAAAGGTAACAGATGAGGATGGAAATACGGTGGATGAATGGGTATCCAAAGAGGAAGCACATATCATCAAGGGTCTTATCGTAGGAAAGAAATACAAGATGACAGAAACAAAGCCGGCAGATGGTTATGTGACTGCGGAAAGTATTGAATTTACCATCGAAAACACAAAAGAAGTACAGAAACACCAGATGCTTGATGATGTGACCAAAGTGGAAATCAGCAAGAAAGACATTACGGATTCCAGTGAGGTACCGGGAGCAAAACTGATCATCCTGGATAAAGATGGAAAGAAAGTTGAAAGCTGGACGTCCACGGATAAACCGCATATGGTCGAAAAACTTCCGGTAGGCGAATATACCCTTCGTGAAGAGCAGGCCCCGGATGGATACCTCATTGCGGAAGATGTGAAATTTACGGTAAAAGATACTGGAAAAGTCCAGAAAATCAAAATGAAGGACGCACATCCGTATG
This sequence comes from Ruminococcus sp. AM26-12LB, assembly GCF_003480785.1. Lineage (NCBI taxonomy): Bacteria > Bacillati > Bacillota > Clostridia > Eubacteriales > Oscillospiraceae > Ruminococcus > Ruminococcus sp. AM26-12LB. The sequence goes on from NZ_QUJX01000010.1 coordinate 28,236, forward strand.
GAAAACTGGTCATCAAAAAGACCGATTCCACCAGTAAGGCAGCCCTTCCAGGAGCAGAATTTGAACTGCGTGAAAAGGAAAGCGGAAAAGTCGTAGAAAAACTGGTAACGGATAAGACCGGAACAGCGACAAGCGGCAAGATTCCGATTGCTACTTATAAAAATGGAAAAGTAGAGAAAACCGTGGAATATATCCTGGTAGAGACCAAAGCACCAAATGGTTATGAATTAAGCAGCAAAAAAGAAGAGATCCGCTTTGAATACAAAGACGGAAAAACCAAGGTGATCGAGATCGTAAAAGAGATCAAAAACACCAAATCCCCTTCCGGCAGCACACCGACAGGAAACAGCCCGAAAACAGGGGACAGCACCAACATCTGGCTTCCGATCCTTCTGGCAGTCCTTTCTGCCTGCGGCATTGGCGGCGTGATCTGGTATAAGAAGAAAAAAGGAAATTAAGGAATACGGTTCAGGGCTGCTCGATTTACGGGCAGCCCTTTTTCCAGGAAGAATAATCGGAGGTTTGTATGAGACACATTAAAGAAATCATGATCGTGGCAGTCTGCCTGATGGTACTCAGTTTTTGCGTATGTACCGGTTTTGGCATTTACTTTATGTATCGGGAAGGTGTGCAGGAATATGAAAATCTGCGTACATACGTCAAGGAAACAGATGAGGATGACCATACAGAAGGAACAGACGGAAGCGATGGGAAACAGACCGTGGTTGATTTTAAGGCATTAAAAAAGATCAATCCGGATATCGTTGCATGGATCCGGATCCCAGATACCAGCATTGATTACCCGGTAGTTCAGGGAAACGATGACTCCTATTACCTGACACATACTTTTAAGAAGACAGAACATGTGGCAGGGGCCATTTTCCTGGATTCCGATAACAATGCCGATTTTTCTGATGACAAGAACATCATTTATGGTCACAATATGAAAGATGGCAGCATGTTCCGCGGACTTCGAAATTTCCTTGGCGATAAATTTTTAAAAGAACACCATATCCTCTATCTGTATCTTCCGGATGAAGGGGTATGGATCTTTGTGATCGTAAAATGCGAGTATACACCGGCAGATGGAGATGCTTTTTTACTTGGAACGCAGGAAGAAGTCCCGACGCTTCTGCTTTCCACCTGTGGAACAGATGCCTCCAAACGTCTGGTCATATGGTGTGAAAGGCAGGAAGAGAAAGGTGGGCAGATAGAATATTCTGACGAGGAAGCAGAAGTACAGGAAGCTACGGATGATCTTGCTTTCTTAGATGGGGAGTTTGTAGAAAACGAAACCCATGATTTTATTTAAATGTTTGCAGAAATTTAATGGATAATTTCTAAAAAATATAACATTTTAATTTTCAGGTCTTTCTGGATGGACAGGAACAATAATAGTCTATCCGGGAGGACCTTTTTTTTATTGCAAGAATGGCGTAAAATGGCACTTTTGATGGAAATACGATTGCAGAAAAATGAAAAAAGAAATATTAGTTCTGACTATCATGTCCAGTATGCCGCAAATCATTTGGAGAAGGCGAAGGACGTGTTTATGAAAGCGATGAAGATCCTCTGGATTTATATAGCCCAGTGGAAGGAAAAATAGAAATTAAACTGAGATGATAAAAAAATATAGAAAAAAGAATTGACAATTGTATTCTACAGTTGTAGAATACAATTAACTTCTACAGATGTAGAAAATAAAATTCTAGGAGAATCCACGATGAAGACAAAATTTATGACACTTATGACGGTAGCAACACTTGGGATTTTTTCAGCTGCAACGGTTATGGCAGCAGGAAATAACGATTTCTATACACAGCCGCCGGCTGGATCTGAATGGGAAAAAGCAGATACGGAAGGTACCTATGCAAGCTATACGAACGGAAATGATTATGTAAATATCTATAAATATTCACTGGAGGATGTCAAAACAGGGATTGCCAAATGCAATGACACATACGATGCCTGCTATCAGACAATTTATTCAGAGGGAAACAGCCTGTATATGGCAGTGGGATATGCAAAAGATGCAGATGACATCAGTGACGTCAGAAAATTTGTAGAATATATTTCGTATCCTGGAAATCCTTCACTTACCAGACAGGAGAATGAAAACCAGACCGATGATTCTTCTGATGATTCTGATAAGGCAACTACAGATACTGCCAGTCAGAAGTCAGGAGGAGATTCAGATTCCTCCGATACAGAAGAAAATGCTTCTGCAAAATCCTCGGACAGCAATGATGATTCCGATATCCTTTCTACCTCACCAATGACATTAGTTGACAGTGATGGAAATACCATTGAGATTAATTACATTCTTCACAAAGATTATTCTTGTGAATATCGTGGAGATGATGGAATGAACTATACCGATAATGGGGATGAGACTTATACCGACGAAAATGGAAATACCTACTCAGCTCTGAATGATGATACTCATCATCTGGGACATACGTTGGAACAGCATGACCTTCAGGATGCAAACGGTAATACTGTGACGGTTACGGAAACTACAAATGGTGATTATTATTTCCAGGACGAAAATGGTACAGGATTTACGGACAATGGAGACGGGACATGGAGTGATGAAAATGGCAGCAGTTATACAGAAATAGACTGATAGTGGTCAGTAGCTGCAGGAATGGCAAGGGCATTTGCAAATTGTGCAAAAGCCCTTGCCATTTCCGTGAACCGTGGTAAAATAGAGTTATTCCTACATTTGTAGAAAATATGTAACAGGAGGTATGAAAAAGTGAAAAAAACTTACCAGAGACTTCCGGAATCAGAGCTGGATATTATGCTCGTTCTTTGGAATAATACTCCGCCGATGACCAGACCGGAGATTGAGAAAGTGATCACTATGAAGAAAAAACTTGCATCAACAACAATTTTGTCATTGCTGACCAGATTGGAGAACAAAAATTTCGTGGAAGTGACGAAACAGGGAAAAATGAATCTGTATACACCCCTGGTTTCGCAGTCAGATTATCAGGCACATGAAAGCCAGAGTGTTCTTGAGAAACTTTATGGGAATTCACTAAAAAAGTTTGTAACTTCACTTTATCATGGAAAGAAGATCAGCTCGGAAGAAGTCCAGGATCTCAGTGAATTTCTTAAGAACCTGGAGGACAGGGAGGAATAGCGAATTATGGAGGTTTTCATTCTACACATTCTGAAACTGAATGTTATTGCAGCAGTAGTAATTTTACTGGTAAAAGTGCTTGCGACTCTGTTTAAAGGACGTGTATCAGCGAGATGGAAGTACCTTATCTGGCTGTTGATTACGATAAGCCTTTGTGTTCCGGTGCGCCTTCCGGCGAATCTGGCACTGGTGGATTTCAAAGTACTTAGAAGCAGTCAACAGAATACGCAAAGCCCGAAGATAACGGATTACGCAGTCAGACCAGAGGAAAGTCAGAAGATAACAGAAAACGTATCATCTGCGAGCAAAGACATGAAAAATCTGACAGAAATCCCGGAACAAAAGAGAACTGTCAGGTACGAATCAGATAAATGGCTGGGAATTGTGGCTTTGATTTTTGCTGCTGTCTGGCTGAGCGTAGCGGTACTTAAACTGACGGGAGAATTGCTGGCATATTATTTTTCTATAAGGAATCTGGAACGGATGAGTCTGCAGGTAAGTGATACGGTGAGTATTCAGATGTACCGTGCAGCGTGTCAAAAGAAGCACGTACGCAGAATACCGGAACTCAGGCAAAACGCAGGTCTTACCACACCGCTTCTTGCAGGACTTTTACATACAAAATTGTATCTACCAGCAACCGGGTATTCAGCAGAAGAAAGAAAACTTATCTTTTACCATGAACTTACACATTATTGCCATCGGGATCTCTGGTATAAGATGCTCCTTCGAATCTGTGCATCGATATACTGGTTCAATCCCTTTCTTCTTATCATGCTGAAAGAAGCGGATAAGGATATTGAGAATCTGTGTGATACAGCAGTTGTTCGCAGAGTTAATAAAAAGGAACATAAATTATATCGACAGCTGCTTCTCAGGACAGTAGCCATGGAAAATCAGATTCCATATGTGACAGCAAGTCTTAATGACAGCGAAATGGTGTTTAAAGATCGGATTCTGTATATGGTGAACATTCGGAAACTCCGCAAAGGAATTCTTCCGGGAATTCTTGTGACGCTGCTGCTTGCAGGCGGTAATCTGGTATTTAATGTCTCTGCCGGGACAGATACAGTTTCAGTAGAGACGGAGAAGTCTGGTATTGAAAAAAATGCAGATCCAGAGAAAAATAATGTACCGGATTATGCACCATTTTCTGAAATGGTAACTATGCAGAAAGCTGCTGAAACCCAGGACGAAGGAGGAGTGACAGAGAATACAGATACAGAGGATTCTGTAGACGAAGAGGAAAAAGCAGATGCGGAAACAAACGATGAACCTGCCATGGAAAACAGCGGACAGGTAAGTGAAACGACCGATGATGGAATTACCTCTGACAACAACGGGTCTGTTTCATCTTATGAAAATCTGCCAGCAGGCGTACCATATACCAGTGGATTCAGTACTACTTCCGGTGTAGCATCAATTGTAGCACCGGGTGGAGGAGATGAAGAATCCAGAGTTCTTTACGATAACGGAGATGGGACCTATTCTGATTATTATGGGAGCCGATACAGTTATCAGGGAGATGGAAACTGGGCAGATGCCAATGGAAATTCATATCGTACCTGGAATGACGAAGGTTATCATTTCGGAAACCAACTGGAACAGCATGAACTCCAGGGCAGTAACGGTACTGTTAATGTAATAGAAACAACAAACGGAGATTATTATTATTGTGACGCAGATGGGGTCGGATACACAGACAATGGTGACGGTACCTGGACGGATGAGAATGGGAACATCTATACAGAATAAAGGATTTGTCCGATCGATGCATATTCAAATGATATTATTTCAGAAGAGGTATTGTATATGACCTACAATTTAGTAGAAATTCAGAAAAGACAGGAATCTACTGACAAATTTGTTCAGAAAGTTGGTAAAACTTTATGGCATTACACTTCTTTTCCAGCCTTGGATGGAATTTTAAGGAAAAAAGAGATTTGGTTTGGCAGCGCAACGAATGTGAATGATGCAAAAGAAGTGATTGGGTTTATTGATAACCTGAAGCAGAACATTGAGAACGGTCTTACCCAAAATAATATAAAACCCAAATGTGATGTTGATAAAATATTTAAAGAAATATATGACAGAACATCGCAAAAACACCTTTTTATGTTCTGTTTGTCACAGGCATTAGACGATGCAGCTCAATGGGACCGCTATGCCGATTATGGACGTGGTGTTGCAATAGAATTCAATACCGAAGCATTGCACAACTTGTTATATTATCATGGGATGATCATTGGCGAACAGTATTATACTCAGGAGACCAGGGATCATGAATTATACAAATTATTGTCTTCATATATTTCCACTGGAATTCTGGAAGGATTTTCCAACTTAGATGGATTCATTGATAATTTAGCATTATGTGCCCTTATTCACAAACATCCTACATTTACTGCTGAAAAGGAAATCCGAATCGCACCATATTTTGTAACGGACAACGATTCTCATATCGAATACAAAACATTCAATATAATAAAAGAGTTCTACATTTTAGATTTACAAAAAGTCTTAGAAACAGAAAATATGCACAGGGAAGATATTATCAATTCAATTATTATCGGACCACGTTCATCCCAGAATCCAAAAGATTTGGAAAACTACTGCAGACATCTTGGATTGCATAAACTGGCTCAAAATATAAAAGTATCTGATTGTCCATTGCGTTAATAGATAAGAGGTTCCACTTACAGTGTGGAATCTCTTTTTCTGTCGAAACTCATCTATCGATTTTTGTTGTTGTCGGTTGCTTCATATAGTACACTGTCGTTATAATTATTAACCGGCAATGGAAAGAATGAGGAAATCGTATTGGATACCACAGATTACACTTCATGTGCAGAGATTGAAGAAGCAAATAAAGCGTTTTTCGAAACCAAAAGGAATCGAAAAACGCTTTTTCATATATGACATATAAAAAAATGGAATCATAAACGATAGCATATTATTTGCGAATATCTACCAGTCCCTTTTTCAGTATATATTCCGAGAACTCATATGAAGCTCCGTCTCCAGTCACATTCAGATACAGATTTTTGAGGTCACTTTCATTTACGATCCAGGCCATGTTCAGCTGTACACTTTCGCCTGGTTTTATAGAGGAAATGTAGTTTCCACCATTGCCATAATTTTCAGAGACACTATAATATACCATTCCTCCAGTCTTTGCCACGCCGTCCCAGCTAATGTAGTCATAGCCATCGCCGGCCTGTTCTGTTGGAATGTAAAGCTGTACTTTTCCATTTTCCTTAGTCAGGGTCAGTAAAGCACCAAGATAAAGCATATGGTCGATTTCCTCATTTGAATGATTGGTATAGGTAACTGTAACATAGACCAGTTTCTGATTCACTTCCTCTGACTTCACAATTTCATCCAGGGAATCGATTCCGTCGCCAGATTTCACATAATTCAATGTGTTTGTAGATAGCTTTCCATCAGCATCAATGGCTTCCGCCCATTCTTGTGGTATTTTGTCCGGATCGAGAAGCTGAAGATCATCAGAAATTTGAACAGAATCTACCTTTACAGAAATCGTTTTTTCCAGATATTCACCATTTGTGTTTTCACCAATCACATCCAGATCAAAGGTGTCACCAATTTGGTAAATGGGTAGTTTTTTCTCATTTACAGAAGTACTTATTTCATCATTATCATCTTCTGTCTTTTCAGATATCATCTCTCCGCTCCATGTAGGTAATCCGGCGGTCTTTACCATAGTCGTGTTTCCCTCAATCACCAGATTTTCTGCAACTTTTATGGCTTCATCCTTTGACACATCATCTCCGATGTAGATCATAAGCACACGATATAAATCCGGGCAGATAAGATAAATTCTCTGGTTAAGAGCCCCGTTTTCGGTAATGCTATTATATTTGAGATATATCCCCTGGTATTTTCCAAATGTACGCTCTTCACTATCAATAACATTCTGATCCTGTACTACCTGTCCCAGATCATTTTTATCCAACAGGACAAATGAAAAACTGAACCCGCCAGTCATGTCATGCTCAGGATATTGGAGATGGTACTCGTCAATCCAGCTCATGCCCTCCGGAACATATTTAGTAGACAGATCTACCTCTGGGACCTCATCTGGAAGTACGGTCTTCTTTGCTGCATCACCAGCATCAATTTTGACTGAAACACCATAAGAACCCTGTTTTTCCAAAAACCAGTGATACAGATTTACTCCTGCATATACTGCCGTGGAAACTGCCAGCACACACGCAGCTGCCACTGCGGCAACTTTCGGAGCTGTCCATCGTTTTCTTCTTCGCAGATTCGCCACTTTATTATCCGCCAGCTGCTTTGCCACCTCATTTTGAATCATATTATGGATAAAATCCGGTGTTTCGGGAATATCGTTTTTCATATCTTCTAATCTCATATTGACACCTCCTGTAATTCCTGCCTTAATTTTCCTCTTGCCCTTGCAAGTCTCTTTTGAACGGCACCTTCCGATATTTCAAGGATCTGGGCGATTTCTTTTACACTGAAATCTTCTATATAGTATAGAATAACGGGTAAACGCAGTTCCTCTTTTAAGGAATTTACGGCTGTATATAATTCACTGTAATTCTTTGTTTTTTCTAATTCCAGTTCCTGTCTGTCAGCTAGATTTTCCAATGGGATAAATTTACTGGATTTACGCACAAGACTGTAACATTCGTTGATTAAGATACGGATTAACCAGGTCCGGGCATAGTTATCGTTTTTTAATGTACCGACGTTGGAAAAAGCCTTCACAATTGTTTCCTGAATAGCATCTGCACAGTCATAGTCACTAAATAAAATTGTTTTTGCAGTTGAGTATAATTGTCTTTCTGAATCTAGGATCAGAGATCCAAGTTGTTCCTTTGTCATTTAAACACCACCTCTTTTTTTGCCAGCCAGCATTTTCTTTACATCTATTAGACGTGCAGAAATCAAAAATATCCCTAATAATTTATTCTTTTTCTTATAAATGGACAAGTTCGTGGTTTTGCACAAAAAAATGTCTACTTTCAATAGTATTCCATAATGAATGAGATAACTACCAAAAAGATTAATCATTTGTTGGACATTCTTTCGCTCTCCGATGTGAAAAAGAAAAAAATCTCCAATCTGTCAAGCGGATTGAGGGCAAGGTTTGGAACTGCATAATTCCGACCTCAAAGCTGCCGGAATGTGAAATGCGGCTGCGCATTATCAATCAGCGAGGCGAAGATCACAATCAGGTTTCTATTCGTTATCTGTCCGAACACTTGGAAATTGATGAATCTGTTACAACGGAACCACGATTGGAAGATCTGTATCTGTGGTTGTTTCCGCAGACAGATTTGGAAAAGGAGGACAGATAATATGCGACCCCGGATAGGATCAAATCGGCTTTGGAAACTTATCAAAGCTGCGGTCGAGAATATGGGCCGGTCGAGGAAGATGGCTTTCATCTGGCTGTATATATTGAAAAAATCGTCCCGATCCGTCCTTTACTGAACGGTCTGTCCGAAGCGTTTGCTGATCCATTAACAGACATTGGTGCTGATTTAATGGATATTGACCCGAATGACATTAACGGAGCCTATTATGAAAAGTGCGCAAAACATTTACAGGATGTCATGCGGAACGAGCAAAGAGAAAACGAAACCGCACAGCAGAAAGCTCTTGAAAAATATTCAGAACTTGATACGCCATTTTATCTTCATTCTGGAATTTCTAAAGATGCCTTTGATTATATTGAGTTTTATATTTTGTTCCTTGCTATTTTGTGCGTGGCAATCGCAGTACCTACTTTCGCTGGAGAATATCAAACGGGCGGTGACAGCATCCTGCGAACCACCGAATACGGGCGTAAACAATTAGCAATTACCAAGATTCTGGCGGCATTTACACTTTGCGTTTACACAAACCTATGATGAATTTTACGGAAATATTGTAGCTAATAGCATTGTTTATGCGTTGAAAATATCTGAAAAATTGATGATAGTAGAAATATAATATTAAAATAAAAAATTGTTTTACTATAGAGAAATATATAGTATAATACAACCATAAGAAGTGATAAAAAAATAACAAGTTGACCTAGCCAAACATAATAAGTTTTACTGTTGTGTTTGGCTTTTTTTATTTGATAGCCAGAGCGGGAAGTGAGGTGTCTGCAATGCTAATTTGTGTTATCTTTGATTTGGGAATGGCAGTGATTATGTTTTTATTCGGAATCTGCTTTGTAAAATCAAATGGAAAGGCCGCTGCATTTTTGTCTGGCTATAATATGAAATCTAAGGAAGAACGAAAACAGTATGATGAAAAAGAAATGTGCAGAGTATATGGAAATCGGATGATGTGGATGGCACTGCCATTTGTAGCCGGGGCAGCCATAGATTTATTATACAGTGGAATCGGGTGTCTGGCAGCGTGTGTAATATGGACCGTTCAATTTGTTTTATTGATGAAAGAACGTATGAAACGAGAAAAAATAGAAAAGAACATTTAGGCAAAAATTATATGCGAAAGAAGATATACAAGCTATCCAGGAACAGGATAATTCTCGGGAACAAGAGGAACTTTAATTACTTAAAGGAGATGACGTGAATATGAGATGTCCATATTGTGAAGGAAAAATGCGAAAGGGTCAGTTGCATGCGGTTGGTGCAGGGGCAGGACTGGAGTGGAAAGAAGGCTCTGAGAGTTTGCGGTTAAATACGGATCCAGAGTTGGCAGCAAGGATATCTGGAGACCGCATAGCTGCCTATAATTGTGATTTTTGCAGAAAGATTATTGTCCCTTACGAATATTGAGATTTTCAATTCTTTGAAAAATATGCTTTAAGTAGAGATGGGAACCAATTGAATTCGAATACGATTAATTGCGAGGAATCAGGCGATGAAGATAAAACGTGGAGATATTTACTATATAGAGTTGTATCTGGAACCTGGAAAAATTTCTGACCACAATAAAAGAAGCAATGGAACATTGTCATTTACCGGAGTGGAACTAATGGATGCTATTGTGTCAGCTGGGATGCCAGATATATATTTGAACAAGGCGAACAAAAGAAATCGTAAAGAGGAGATATATTTCAAAATTAAATTGTTTGAAACATATGTTGCTTTATTGCCAAACGGAGAACTTTTATTCGATCCTGCAAGAAAAGTCTATTTGGATAGTACAGAAATTGGTGCAATTAATTATTGGATTGGAATGATACTTATCACTGTACTGGGAAAGAAAAAATATGGTTATGAGTATATGGTTCACTTATCGATGATATCAAACTTTAGTTCACATCCACGTATAAAAAAACATCGATTTTTTTCAGTTAATGGCAAAACTACATACAAATCACCGGATCTAATAGCAATAAACAATTCGAACCGTTATTATGGTGTTTTCGAATCAAAAGGTTATAGCGCTTATGATTCAAATGCTATGGAACGTGGTTATATTCAAGCAAAATCAATAGATAAGATAAATGGAAAACCTCCAAAAAATTCTTTAGTTGTAATGACCGTAACAGGAAAGAGAATAGAGATAACGGAAAAAGACCCAGAGGGTGGAATGGAACAGATTGAAGTCAATTTAAGTTTCCTGCAAATATATCATTATTTGCCGATTGTTGAGTTGATTGTGGAATTAGGCCCAGAGGAACAGGAAGACTGGACATTTGGTTCTCTCGTATATGAGGAAGAAAAGTATTCTATTGGAATTCCTACGGTTTTGTATAAGGAACTTCTGCCAATAGCAGAAGGTAAGGAAGAAAATTTACTGGATGAGTTTCTTGAAAAAATTTCTTCTAAGGAAACATATTTATTAGATATCGTTCCGGATGAGGCAAGGCAGCATATTCTTCATGTAAAATAGAAATATGGAACCTTAAATCTTTATCAACAAATTAATGTAGATGTGGGAGGAAAGGGATATGAAAAAAGAATATAAGGTACTTATTTGTATTCTGGCTTTGATATTCAGCATAGGTGCGACTTGCATAGGTTTTGGATTGATTGGGAGCTCTTCTATGAAATTTGGAATGAAATATGTGTGTGATTTCGTTTTTCTGATGCAAACAATAGCTACATGCTGGGTTGTTATAGAATTGCTCAAAAAGTAAGCTTATTAGAGGGCTTTGAGTAAGTACCAGTATCTGACATATGAGAGGAAGGCACTGTTATGGATGGTATAAGCAGCAGGAAATTAACATGGGGAATTTGCATCGTTGGAATTGCGATTGCGATAATAAGCTTCTTTTTCTTACCGGAGATTATTCCCGTTCACTTTGCTGGGAATGGAGTCGCAGATGACTTTGGCAATAAGATAGAAATTTTTTTAATGCCGATACTCCTTCTGGCTGTTACAATCTTGAGTGGTATAAAAAGTATAAAGTATGTTCTGATGCATTCGAAGACTTGGCTAACAGTTGGTCAATATAACCTGATGATTGATTGTATTTTAGGAATTATATTGATCGCAGAAATTTTTATGATTTATGCTTCGTTTGTTTAAAGGCTGATCTATAAATAAAGAAGCAGATATATGGCAGTTTCTGGTTCATTGGGCAGGCTGTTTTATATCAAAGTGTGAAGAGGAGCTGGTTCATGATGAAAAAAGTAATTCCAATTATTTTATTTACGGTATCAGCAATATTGCTTTCTGCATGTGGCAGAAAAGAAGAACTGTACGAGATTCCTGACCTGTCACAGTACAAGACAGATTATGTAGGAGATTCTTCGAATGTTATAAATATTGTAAGTGGGCAAGAGTATCCGGAAGGATATTCTTATGATAGCATACAGATACAGTCTGAAACGAAGCCTTATGGATTAACAGTATTTCTAAAAGTTGAGCCGTCTGCAGTTAAGATTGAAGATGAATTGCAAGTTAATGCGGATATGACATTTGATTTGATTGGTAATTTGGAAACACTTGATTATAAAATAGCGGATAGCAAGGAAATCATTGCATCGTATGAACGGTAGATCATTCAGTGGTTAATATTTTGTCTGCTATTATGTAGTAAGAAAAATAGGAAAGCGAAATATATATTTGGAGGACAGCAATGAGAAAATGCGAAAAGTGTGGAACAGTCATGAGAGCGGATTTAAGACTTAAAGTTAATGGCGGTGGCTATGGGATCATTGTAGATGTAGATGAAAAACAAAAAACGACAACTATAGATGATGTTAAAGTTGCAGTCTGTCCAGAGTGTGGACATACAGAAATGTATTTAGAGGATTTAACTAAATTGAAGTAAAATTAGATATGATTGAAACAGGATAAAAAATTTTGATGGAATGCTTGTGGAGAAAATAAATATGAAAAAACTTAATTATACAGAAGATTTATTGAGAGTTATCTTCTTTTGGATAGGAATATTCTTTCTTGTTTCCGGTGTCTTAAGTTTTCTTGGAATATCAAAACCAGCAGTAAACTCAGGCATTCAGAATCCAGACATGTTGGGAACTGTGTTTTCTATAACGGGAGTGCTTTTGTGTATAATAAGTGCTGCTCTGGGAATTTATACTGCAAAGCTTGATAAATTACATTTACAATTAATCGAAAATGGTACAAAAGTGAAGGGCTTGGTAGAAAAAGTATATTTGCAAAAATACACAAGATATAGAAGACAGATTCCATACAGGATTTTATATAGTTTTACATATCATGATAAAGTGTATTATCACAAAAGCCGTTTGGTATGGGAAAAGCCGGATCTTAAAAAAGGTGACTTGATTACCGTATATGTAAATAATCTTGGTAAATCAACAGTTTATAATTGCAATGAAGCGGTCTGATATCTAGCCTCTATATTTCGGAAAATACTGCACGATCTGTGGTTTACAGAAGAGCAGCTTCAAAGAATGCTGAGGATGAAAAATGCAAATCCATCAGATGTATGGAAATTCAGAGATTATTAATGGACAAATTGAAAGCTGAAAGGAAAACGGCCTATCCGTTTTCAACATTGGCGGATCCGTCTGCTAATAAGTGGTTTACAAATCAAAAAACATGGTAAGAGTATTTTCATAATTCTGTTCAATTTTGTCTATGTTTTCGAGAATTCTGTTCATGTACAAATGCAACTAAATTAGAGTATAATAAGGGAAACCATTAAAACTGGGTTTTCCGTATTGGACATTCCTGTGATGGCAGGAGTGTCCTTTACATATAGCGGTAAATTCTGAAGTAGTTGGCATAGAAGTTCATAAGGTAGTTGATATATGCTTTAAATCTTTTCATTTCGTTTTCCTCCTTTCTTTATCTTACAAGCATATTATAATATCAGAAGACGTATATTACTTGCCAAATGGGAAGAAAAAGTAGACAAAACTTGCAGGAGATTAATTGGAATGTACTGGTAAGAGTATCACAGACATTTGCCTAGATGCAGGAGTTGAGAGCCAAAGGACATTTAACCGGGTATCTCGTGAAAGATATAAAGTAACGTCAAGGGAATACCGGAATCTTTATCGTGAACAATATATAAGTCAGACCCAGGATGAAATATCTGGAATGGAGAAATAGGATGGCATTTATAATCTGTATAGCAGCACTCATAATCATGATGTTTGTATTTACCAAAATGTTGTTAAGTTTTGGCAATAACAGCAGTGCGGCAGTTGAATCTGTTGATGCGACTGTAGTTGAAAAGAAGCAAGGAATCTATACCCATATGCAGTCTGAATCACATGTACCTTGGTTTCGCGTTGTATTTGAGATGACAGATGGAAGTTTGATGGAATTTCAAATGCAACAGGGAGATTTTCGTGAATTGGAAAAAGGCGATCGAGGTATGCTGACTTATCAGGGAAATCGGTATATATGTTACCAAAAATATAAATTTAAAAGTGAAGCACAGGAGGAAGAAAAATGTTAAGTGAAAGCATTGCAAAACTGGTACAGTATGGGATTACAACAGGTCTGACACCAGAATGTGAAAGAAATTACACAACAAATCTTCTGCTGGACGTTTTTCATGAGGATGACTATGAGAAACCGGACAGCATTGAGGAACCTGTTAATCTTGAAGCAACATTGGGCGAATTGCTGGACGAAGCTGTAAAAAGAGGACTGATCGAAGACAGTATTGTATACCGGGATCTATTTGATACCAGATTAATGAACTGTCTGATGCCGCGTCCGGGCCAGGTGCAAAAAGAATTCTGGGATAAATATAAAAAAAGCCCAAAGGAAGCAACCGATTATTTTTATAAACTGAGTCAGGATAGCAATTATATCCGCAGATATCGCGTAGAGAAGGATCAAAAGTGGAAGGTAGACAGTCCATACGGTGAGATTGACATTACCATCAATTTGTCCAAACCGGAAAAAGATCCAAAAGCAATTGCCGCGGCAAGGAATGTAAAATCCGGAAGCTATCCGAAATGTCTTCTTTGCCCGGAAAATGAAGGATATGCAGGACGTGTTAATCATCCGGCAAGGCAGAACCACAGGATTATTCCGATCACAATCAATGATACTCCTTGGGGATTCCAGTATTCTCCGTATGTGTATTACAATGAGCATTGCATTGTGTTTAACGGCCAGCATACTCCAATGAAAATCGAGAGAAATGCATTCATTAAACTGTTTGATTTTGTAAAACTGTTTCCGCATTATTTCCTTGGATCTAATGCAGATCTGCCGATCGTAGGCGGCTCGATCTTAAGCCATGATCATTTCCAGGGTGGACATTATACATTTGCAATGGCAAAAGCACCAATTGAGCAGCACGTGGTACTTCCGGGATTTGAAGATGTAGAGGCTGGAATTGTAAAATGGCCGTTATCTGTACTTCGTATTCGTCATAAAGACTCTAACCGTTTGGTAGATCTGGCAACACATGTGCTGGAAGTATGGAGAGGTTATACGGATGAAGCAGCATTTATTTATGCTGAAACCAATGGAGAGCCTCATAATACAATTACACCAATTGCACGTAAAGTAGGGGATATCTACGAATTGGATCTGACATTAAGAAACAACATTACAACAGAAGAACATCCGCTGGGTGTGTATCATCCGCATGCAGAATATCATCATATTAAGAAAGAGAATATCGGCCTGATCGAAGTTATGGGCCTTGCAGTTCTTCCGGCCAGATTAAAAGGTGAGATGGAACTTTTGGAAGAGTATATTCTTGAAGGCAAAGATATTTCTTCAAATGAGCAGATTGAGAAACATGCAGAGTGGGTTAAGAAGTTCCTTCCGAAATATCCGGAAATCACAAAAGAAAACATCCATGGCATTCTTCAGAAAGAGATTGGAATCGTATTTACCCATGTTCTGGAAGATGCAGGAGTATACAAATGTACGACCGAGGGAAGAGAAGCATTCATGCGTTTTCTTGAAACATTATAAAAATTGAAATAAAAGGATTCTTTGGGAAATGGGAGGTAAGTGAAACCTCCCATTTTTTTTTAAGGAAGATGATGAAAATAGAATATTTTTTATAAGGTGTGAAACCTTCCTAGGCTTTTCTTTTAGATGTAAGAAGAAGTAGCAGTGGAACAAAAATAAAGATCCTCCATAGTGCAGGAATGGTGATATTGTTTCGGAATGCAAATGCACTGCCAGAAGAATCTGCCGGTATGTAAATGCGAAGATCTACAGTACAGGATGAACTTTCATCTCGTATATCTAAAGGAAGCTGAGAATGATATACTTTGCCTTCATGGGTGAATTTAACAGGCAGTGCCCAGTAATAATGACGCGGACTACCAAAATTATAAAGATAATATCCGTCTGCTTTGATTAAATTTGGATTTTCATGGTAAAGAAAATAGTTTTTATTGGCATAAAAGAATGTCCCGCCCATTAATAGAAGCCAGATCAGCACCAGTGCAGCTTTATTCAAAAAAGGACTATCAAATACTCTTTTCAAAAAATCACCTCCTGTTAGATAAGGACATTTTATCAAATGAACCAGGAAAATTCGATAGAAAGAAAAAATTTATTATTATGAGAACCGATTTGCTTGTATCTGCATCTGATTAGTGTAAAACAAACACGTGTATAATCCGGCCGGACAGAAGGAGAAAACAGAGAAGCGATTTTGTATAGAAGAAAATAAGTGAGATCTGATTAGGTGCTGTCGTGAATCAGTCAAGGATGAAAAATCCCTGACCGGTCATGGCAGCCCTTTTTTTCCTGTTTTCAGGGTTCTGTTCACAGAGAAAAAGGAAAGTGTCTGAAAGTACCCCAAAAGTGCTAAATGTGAGATAAATGATGATGCGGTGTTCCTATCCGTAAAAGAGCAGGGGAAAAATGTTTTGTAGAAATCAGCTTACTGTTTGTAAAAGAAAATGTTTTTTCCAGCAGCCTTGGTTATTTTTTATTAAATCGGAGATATTAAAATCAGACGATTTAAAAAGTTTGTCTGAATGCTGTTTATCGTTAAAAACAGGGGGCATGGATGGGAAAAAGAAAAGAGATAACCGGTAAGGATAATGGAAAGCAAAAAATGTGGATAATGATCACTGTCATCATAGTGTTCTTTGCTATGGCTGGCTATGCAGGAATGTCTTATTACTATTCAGACAGATTTTTTCGGGGAACAACGATCAATGGAATTAACTGTTCTGGAAAAACATCGGAAGAGGCAGAACAGGCGGTTGCTAAAAAAGCAGAGGATTATCTGCTGGAAGTAAAGGCAAGAAATCTGAAATCACAGAGTATCAATGGAAAATTGATCGGATATCGTTATGTTTCGGATGGCAGTATTTCCCAATATCTGGATGAACAAAAACCATATAAATGGGTTCGGGGATTTTGGAAAAAGCAAAATTATACAGCCAAGGAAAACATGACCTATGATAAAGTGAAGTTAAAAGAACAGATGGAAAAACTGGAATGTGTAAAAAAAGAGAATCAGACAGCACCAGAAGATGCTTATGTAGCTTATAAAGATTCGAAGTTTGAAATCGTACCGGAAACAGAAGGGAATACCCTGGATTTCAATGGAGCTTATCAGGCACTGTCAGAAGCGATTACTGACAAAAAAAGAACGATTGACCTGAATAGCTGTCCGGCTGTTTATGTAAAAGCGGCAGTAATGAAAGATGATCCAGATCTTAAAAATTCATTGGAAGAATGCCAAAATCTGATCCGGACCAAAATCGTATATATATTTGGAGAAGAAACGGTAACATTGGAGGGGGACGAGATCAGAAACTGGCTCATTTTTGATGAGAGAGGACGGCTGCAAAAAAATGAGGATGAACTGAGACAGTACGTGGCAGAATATGTGGCAAAGCTGGCTGCCACACATGATACCGTAAATACAGAGAGGGAATTTTGTACAACAAGCGGACGTACTGTTCAGGTGTATAGTTCCGTTTATGGATGGAAGATCGATCAGGAAAAGGAAATAGAAACCATTATGCAGGAAATGATTGCAGGAGTACAGATAAACCGGGAACCGGTATACGCTATGCGGGCAAATGCACGGGGTATGAATGATATAGGCAGCACGTATATTGAAGTGGACCTGTCTGCACAGCATTTATATTACTATCAGGATGGTTCGATCATTTTGGAATCGGATATTGTGTCAGGAGATATGCAGTATGCAGAACGGCAGACACCACCGGGAATTTTTCAACTGTATTACAAGAAAAGTCCATCTGTGCTGAAAGGAAAGATGTTGGAAAATGGGAAATATGAATATGAAAGACCAGTAACTTACTGGATGCCTTTTAATGGGGGGATCGGGTTTCATGATGCTTCATGGCAGCCATACTTTGGAGGAAATCGTTTCCGAGAAGGTGGTGGATCCCATGGATGCATTAATCTTCCGGCGGACAAAGCGGCAGAACTTTATAATAGGATAGACGAAAGTGTGCCGATTGTCTGTTTTTATTAAAAATGGGCAGGATATATCGTTTTATATAGAGGTTTGTTTATAAAATGGAAGATCTTAATTGGTCTTCTGTTTTTTTATAATTATCAGCAATAATTTCATGGAAGAAAAGTGTGTATGTTCCGTCCAGATATGGAAAGAAGTCTTTGACCATTTTGACCGGCAACCGAAAAAAATCGAGACAAATGAGAACTATTCGATTGATGAAGATGCAAAGGAAATCTTGCAGGAGAAAAGCAAGAGGATGCTGGTTACAGAAGCAAAACGAATGGCAGTGTATTAAAATTAGGTGGATGTAATTGAGGAAAAAATATGATATCATGTTAGTAACAAAACGGAAATTATGGAGGGAATAGAGTGTGAAAAAATGCAAATATTGTGGCAAAAAACTCAATGATAATTTTGAATTTTGTAACAGTAAATGTGAAAATTGTTATGAAAAGATGATGGATAAAGACAGCCATAAAATCAAGTATTTTACATTAGGCATTATTTTGGGATTCTTAGTTATGTTTTATGGCATTATTTCTAACAATAATGTCTTTATAATAGGAATTGGGATTATAGTAATGGGTATAGATGTTGTTTTATTGCCATTTACAACTCCTGAAACAATTAATTTTCTAGGATATCAAAAGTCAAAATTCGCAGGAAGAATATCAGGCATATTGCTTATAGCAGTTGGAGTATGGATGTGTTTTATTCAATGATAAATCCCAGCCTGCAAAATTGAAAATAAATTGAAAGTCACGAAATCGGAGGAGTTAATGATTATGTGGAATGAATTAGGCTTAAGCGGGGGAACCGCAATTATTATTTTGATTGCGCTGTATTTCGTCATCAAATGGGCAGTGAAAAATGGAATCAAAGAAGCCTACAGTGCCATTACTGGAAAGAAAACGGAAGAAGATGTCAGAAACGAAAAAGAATTGAAAGAACTCGGATTTGAGTTAGAAGATAAATAAAAGTTGACCGAGCTATTTAGAGCGAATGATGCTTCTTGTCCAAAGAGCAAGAAAAGGTAGATTAGAAAGTGTTTTTTACAGGCAGGTGATTAGATGAATGATCAATTCTTACAAGGAGTAATATTCGATTGGAATAGAATTGATAACGATAGTTATTTAAATAGAATTAAGGCTTTTAAAGGGATTGAAAAACTTGTTTTCAATAAACCAATTACCTTTTTTGTCGGAGAAAATGGCAGTGGTAAATCTACTTTATTGGAGGCACTTGCTGTAGCACATGGTTTTAATCCGGAGGGTGGAACAAAGAATTATGTTTTTTCTACGCATGATACACATTCAGAATTGTGTGATGCGATAAGAATTTCCAAAGGCTATCGGAAGGAAAAGTGGGGTTATTTTCTTAGGGCTGAAAGTTTTTATAATGTTGCAACGAAGGAAGAAGAATATGCGGATCTCACACATCCTTCCGCTAAATATCATGAAAAATCACATGGAGAGAGTTTTCTCGCATTGGCACAGAATAATCTGCGTCCAAATGGCTTGTATCTTTTTGACGAACCTGAAGCTGCATTATCCCCACAGAGACAGCTTACATTGTTGATGCAAATATATAGTTGTGCAAAAGAGGGAGCACAGTTTATTATAGTTACGCATTCGCCAATTTTGTTAGGAATACCTGATGCAGATATCTATTGTTTTGATGATGGACGAATACATTTATGCGAATATGAAGAAACAGAGAGCTATCGGATAACAGAAATGTTCATAAACAACAGGCAGATGCTGTTGGATAAATTGCTAACAGATTAGACAAGAAAGGAATCGACGGATTCAAGTTTGTGAAATTAAGAAAATCTGGATTGTAGAGGAAAATATTACATGAAGAAATTAGTATTGGTATCATTAAAAACGTTTGCCTTTTTTGTAGGCTGGGCTATATGTGTTTCAATTTTGCCTATACCAGATACAAAAAGTGCGGCAGTCTGGAGATTTTGGGCAGAATTGATTCCATTATTGTCAGTTATTGGTTTTACAATTATTTTCTGGTTAATAGATAAAAGAAACATACGATTACATCTGACTGGAAAACCTGTTTATAATATCGTACTTGGGTGTATCACAGGAGCTATTTGGTTAGGAGTATCTGTTGTAATATTATCTTTAACAGGGGCCATACATATTAATGGCAGAAACCAAATTTCTATGCTTTGGTTATGGTTATTTTCAGCTTTTATCAATAGCGTTATGCAGGAAGTGTTAGTTCGTGGTTACTTATATCAGATGATAAAAAATAATTACAACATAGTTGTCGCTGTCCTTATATCTACCGGATTATTTACATTTGCACATGGTGGGGCTTTTGAGGCAGGAATACTTCCTGTACTAAACGTTATAACGATGAGTCTTTTCGTGACGGCAGTTTTGGAATACACGGAATCCTTAGTTGCTCCGATTGTAATCCATTTTTTATGGAATGGAGTTGGTGCAATTATTTTGGGTGGAGTATCATTAGCAGAAGATTATCCGCATTTGTTCAACATGGTAATTAGTGGAAATTCAATTTTGTCGGGTGGCAGCTGTAAAATTGAAGGTGGCATAGTTGTACTGTTTATGAACTTGATTTTAATGTTTGGATTCGTAATGGCAAAAAAGAAAAGGGACAAAAATCTATAATTTCAGTTTTATTGTACTTTTCTAATTCGAGACACACTGTGCCCTGAATTGAGCTGGTCACATTATCGTGCCCTGATGCGTATAAATGATGAGAAAACAAGAACAAATGCAATGTAGACCTGGGATTTAAAAAACTATACTATAGAAAAGCGTTAGAGGTGGCAGCGGGAATGAAAAATAAAATTTTGGTGATAGAAGATGACCGTGCAATTTCAGAATTGCTGTGCATGAACCTGGAGGCAGCAGGGTATGAGACTGTGGCAGCGTATGATGGGGAAGAAGCCCAGAGGCTGCTCTTATGGCAGGAGGATGCGGACCTGGCAGTAGTGGATATCATGCTGCCGGGAAAAGACGGGTTTGCATTGATGGAGGATTTTAAAAAGAAGGAGCTTCCGGTGCTCTACCTGACTGCAAAGGATGATGTGGCTTCCAAGGTGAAGGGATTAAAGCTGGGTGCGGAAGATTATATGGTAAAACCTTTTGAGATGCTGGAACTTCTGGTACGCATTGAGAAGGTACTGGAGAGGACGGGACGGGCCAAGAAAGTCTTAACGGTCCGGAACATCCTGGTGGACATGCAAAGCCATCAGGTCTACAAAGACGGGCTTCCGGTAAGCCTAAAGCCAATGGAATATGACCTCTTTGTGCTGCTCCTGCAAAATAAGAATATTGCGCTTGGAAGGGAAGAACTGTTAAAACTGGTCTGGGGAGAAGACTACCTGGGAGAAAGCAGGACGGTGGATGTCCATATCGGACAGCTCAGAAAAAAGCTGGAACTTTATGATGAGATCAGGACGATCCCGAAACTTGGATACCGTCTGGAGGAATAAGGATGAAGCTGTGGAAACGAACGGTACTTCTTATGCTGGTAACGTTATTATGTGCCCTGCTCCCAGTGGGAACGCTAAGTCTTTATATCACAGGAAAACGAAGCCTCAATAATGCTGCAGAGACCTACGGAAGACAGCTGGAAAATGGCAAGATACTCCTGGAACAATTTTGGGATAACAGCAAATATGAGCAGATGTCCGAGACTGGAAAGCGGGCTTATATGGGATTTCAGTTCCAGCGATGCTGTGGGGAAGGCATGGCCCTGATCGACCGAAAAAGCAATGCCGTCATTGAAAACCTGACAGATTATAAAGTGGTGGGACTCGAAAATTTAGGCTTAAAGGATGAAGGAGATCCGTATGCCTACAAGATACAGAAACTGGGACAGAAATACCTCCTTCTCCAGCTGGAACCATTATCCAGACCGGAAGGATACGAAGTCCTCTCTGTCCGGGAAGTCACAGGGCTTTTTGCAGAGCTGAGACAGACCGCTGTCTGGTTTTTGGGAATTTATCTGGCTGTGTTCCTGATCGCCGGCCTTTTTATTTATATGATGATGCGAAGAACTGTGGAACAGATGGAGAAGCTACAGGAAGTGGCAGAGAAACAGGAGCTGCTCATGGGGGCACTTTCCCATGAAATGCGTACCCCGTTAACGTCCATTATCGGGTATTCGGATACCCTGCGCCATGTAAAGCTGAAAGATGAACAGAAAGACCGGGCACTGGAACATATCAACCGGGAGGGAAAACGCCTGGAGGCTCTTTCTGGGAAGATGCTGCAGATGCTGGGGCTTTATCAGAACCATGCCATACAGATGGAAATGACCATGGCAGGTGACCTTTTAAACCATGTCATAGACATGGAAAAAGAACAGGCAGAAAAGAAAGCGGTGCACCTCAAGATGGAATGTGAAGCCTTTTCCATGAAAATGGATCCGGCCTTGATGGAAAGCCTTCTGATAAACCTGATCGACAATGCCCTAAAGGCTACGGATGCCGGTGGAAGCATTTGGGTAAAGGCTTATGAGAAAGCTGGAAAAAAGATCTTTGAGGTGTCGGATACCGGAATGGGGATCCCGGAGGAAGAACTGGGAAAGATCACAGATGCATTCTATATGGTGGACAAATCACGAAGCCGAAAAGAAGGCGGATCTGGACTTGGGCTGGCACTCTGTGTGAAGGTGGCTGAAATCCATGGCGGATTTCTGAAGATCGAAAGCCAGCCAGGAGAGGGGACCACGGTAAGAGCCATCTTCTGATTTACAATTTGTTTACATCTTGATGAATACATCAGCGAAGCAATATGGTACTCTTTTCTCATAAGAAGAGGGTACCTTTTTTAATACCGAAAGGAAAGGATGGAAAAAGGATGAAGAAAATAAAAATGTTTATGGGAGCCGTTCTGTGTATGAATCTTTTGACATTATCCGGATGTGACCGTATTGTCCAGTCTGCTGTTGTGGAAGAAAAGGATCAGACAGAACAGAAAAAAGAAGAGAAAAAGGAGACAGTTCAGAAAACCGTTGCCGAACAGGTACAGGCACCGGAAACATACCAGACAACGATCCAGGCAGATCTAAGATCAGCGGGCCGGGAGGATAA
This sequence comes from Ruminococcus sp. AM26-12LB, assembly GCF_003480785.1. Classification (NCBI taxonomy): domain Bacteria; kingdom Bacillati; phylum Bacillota; class Clostridia; order Eubacteriales; family Oscillospiraceae; genus Ruminococcus; species Ruminococcus sp. AM26-12LB. Next base: position 51,300 of record NZ_QUJX01000010.1, read on the forward strand.
AGAAACCCCGATGAATTTTACCCTGACAGCGGATGCACCGATAAAAGTGCCGGATGTAGATGCAATCTGTTTAAAAAAAGTAAAAAGATTGGCGATTCCTGAAGAAGAACAGAATAAAATAAAAGACACATTCGGAAAAGGACAGTCCATGCAGGAAGAGAAGAATGAGAACGAACAGGCGGGGACGTATACAGTAGATGGACTGACCTATCGGTATTCTTATGTACAGAGCGAGCAGGTATCGGATGTGGAGGAACTTGGATTTCAGATAGCGAAGTTTAGCTTTGATGATTGTGGGGACATGACCCTGGCATCAAGTGAGAAAAAAGAAAGGGAAGAACGCTTTCAAAATTATATAAAGGCAGGAAGCGGGAAAGTATCTGAAAAGGAAGCAAAGGAGAAGGTTTCAGGTCTTGTGTCCGGAAACTGGGAGATATTTGAAAGTTCCTCAAAAGCACTTACTGAAGGAAGCACTACCCTGGAAAAAGATGACTTCATTTTTGAACGGATGATAGACGGGGTTCCGGTTAATTATGTGAGGGAAACCTCTCTGCCTGTTAATGAACAGGCTCTTGAATGGGAAAACGAAGATGGAACACTTCATGAAGGACAGTCTGAAGGATGGGAAAATGAAGTACTGACGATGGACTTTTGCAGTGGGACACTTCAGAGTTTTCTGCACCGAAATCCCATAGAAGCATCGAATGCTTCCGATGAAAGGCTGTTCCTACTTCCTTTTGATGAGGTCAAGGATATCTTTGAAAAAACGATCACTTTGCAGGTCATGACAGAAGACAAGAATCGGCTGATCTCTGTCGATGGAGGAAGCCACTACCGTTATCCGTCCATTGATGCACAGAGTGCGGAGATAACCATAACAAAGGTACAGCTGGGTTATATGTGCATGCCAGACAGTGAAGGCAGCGATACCGAAGCAGTCCTGATCCCGGTGTGGGATTTTTATGGAACCTGGACATCCAAAGAGCCAGAGTATGAGTACGGAAATGGGGAGGATGGACCGGTCATAGGAGACGTGACGATGGATGCTGCAGGTGTTCCACTCCTTACGATCGATGCACGGGATGGAAGCGTAATACAAAGGATTCAGGCTGGATGGGCGGCTTCTATGGGTTCCAAGGATATAAAATAGAGTGTGAATTTCAATTTCTAAGCAATGATGACAGAAAGACCTGGATTTTCAGGTCTTTCTGCTTTACAGGAAAAAGAAAAATACGTTATACTTTTCCTATAGAAAAAGGTTGGAGGAATATGTATGGCAGAAAAAATGGCAGAGCAGATCGCAGAGATTTTAAAAGAACCTAATTTTCAAACGGCAGAGAAAGCACTGACAGATTTCTGCGGACCGATGGATGGGGAATTCAGGAATCTTCTGGTGGATATTATTGTGGAACGATGGATTGATACGCCTAAAGACGTACCGTTTTCCTATGCCCGCAGCATTTGGAATCGGAAAGATATAAATAGAGAAGAGTATCAGGCATTGCTGGAGGAAATCCGAAGCTATCCCATCGCACCGATCAACAAGGCAAAGATATCGGATTTTTTATGGGTTGTGGAAAATGATTTTTCAAATGCTAAAATAGCAGAAACGGCTTATTGCGAACACTTGAAGAACACCGGTGCATTTGCAGATCATATCATGGCTATAAACCGGATCTTGTTTATCTCTAAAAAAATCCGAAGCAAGGAAATCAATGAAGAGGTGCGAAAGAATCTGCTGATAAAAGTATTAGAAGAGTATGATAACAGCAGCCACGCAAAAATTGGATATTTGATAAAAACTGCCATGGAGGAAAAAGTGGATACAGGATATCTGATCCCTTATGTGGAAAATATCTTGAAAACTTACGATGATAATAGCTGTGATGCACCGCTCATTGGTAAGTTTTGTGATCTGTTGGAAGAACTCTATTGCAGAAAAAATAACTGGCAGAAGAAAAAGTGTATTACTGAACCTAAACTGATTGCGATACGAAGACGTAAGATTCAGGCTATCCGGATGGAGGCTGAATATGCCGGGGCCTCTTCTAAAGGAAATTTAATGAGAAAGATTCACTATTTGAAAGAGGTTATTCAGTTGTTAAAGACCATACAGGGTACGGAAGAAGAAAGAAAGGCACTGTTGCAGGAAATAGCACAGATAGAAGAAGCTTCCCTTTCGGAGATGATGGTATGGAGTGATAAACAGGATGCCAGCGGCATTGTAAAAGAACTGTTCCGCCAACTGGAAGATCTTGATAAAGAAGAGGCATTATGTTATTTTGCTTCATTTCTTCCGATTCCGGTAAGAGAAAAGGTAAAGAATCAAGTATTAAATAGGACTGGGATCCTGAACACGATATTTCCAGCGGCAATCCTTGGAAAAGGAGGAAAATTAATTGCTAAAAGCAGGCCTGTGAAAAAGCCTGATGGAACAATCGATGAAGGTGCGCTTAAGGATAATATGGAGCGGACAGCAGCCATGGAGATGGATTATTTTGCACAGATTCTGGTGAGAAATACGTTTGAATATATTCGTTCCAGATTTGTGATCGAAGAGAGTGATGTAAAAAAGATTGTAGATGTAAGTTGTGCGATTCCGGAGGGGAGAAAAGAATCGTATACCAAGGGTCTTATGTTTGGCTTTTCAGGAGATTTTTTGACGGCGCTAAGTATCCTGATTCCACAGATAGAAAATGCAGTAAGATATCTGGCAGTGGAATGTGGAGAACCTGTTTACAACATGAATGAAGAAGGGATTGAAGAAATAAAATCAATGCACGCTGTCTTAGAATTGGAAGGAGTAAAAGAAAGTCTGGATGAAGACCTTATATTTGCTTTAAATACGATTTTCTGTTCAAAATTTGGATTTAACATGCGCAACAATGTGGCACATGGAATGCTGGATGATCAGGCATTCCAGAGCTTTAAAGCTTTGTATATCTGGTGGTTTGCACTGAAATTTTGCTATCTATTCTGCGGAAAATTACAGGAGGAGAATAGAAGCAAAATAAATAAAAAGCTGAAACAGCTGATGGAGAAGAAAGATAATATGGATGAGAATTAATATAAAATGGTTGGACGGATGGTATGGTTTCCTTAAAAAGTGTTCGGAAGTATCTGGCAAGCATAGCGTTTGGATATCAAAACGCACTTTGGGGACGGCCTCAACCCCCGGAATGTGTAGCACTGAGAGTAAATCTATAAATATAATATGAATTATAAAAACACTCCAACTTATTAGTAGTCAGAGTGTTTTTCATAAACATATATTTTGAAATAAAAATATAGAGAAAGTATTTTGGTAGTTACGGATTTAAGAAAAACCAAAATTCATGTCCCTGGCATACAATATAGCGCTCCAACCACTCATTAAAAGGAAGGTTAAAACGATCGGTGTCAGGAGCTGGATAACATAAATAATCTTCTCTACCTTCTAATACAGCTTGTAAATCCATGGTTATATCACCTATATCTTGCAGAAAAAGAATGGGAAGATGATAGGTGAATTCTGGATCAGATAAAATGGGTGTATTATTCCAAACCTCTTTTTGATTAAGAGCTTCTTTTAAAGAGTAGATGGTACAGCTGACTAGAGAACTACCCTCTTCTCCACAAAAAAGCTCCATTCCATTTGAACAAGATAAAAAGGCTTTATACGAAGCGGGAAGTTTCATGTTGGGAAAATATTTTTCAAATAACTGAATTTCTTCGGAGGATACAGGTGGGTAAAATTTATGAGTTACTTTTATAGGCTCATCACCTAAATGCCATTGATAGACCCAACCATTATTATCCATTTCATATTTTAAATTTTTGAAAATTCTGTGTATTGCATTTACATCTTCCATTATGTACTCTCTCCTTAATAATTTCTAAACCAAGAAGTTATTGCTCTATGGCTTTCGGTTTTGACAGGCATTAAATTCAATACCGCCCTCGTAATATTTAGAAACACAAAGCCGTACGGTTGCTGAACTAACGGCAAGTTTTTCAGCGATATCGTTGAAAGTCATGCCATCAGATTTATATAATAAAATTTTGGCACGATCTACAATTTGTGCCTGAATTGTTCTTTTTTTTGATAATGTTTTAAGGTAATCTTTGTCTTCCTCTGACAGAGTAAGATATGTTCTTCTCATAGCGTTCATCCCTTTCTTAGATAACACTATTATACCACACATTATCCTCAAAATATATAGTAGCTATTTAATTTACGTTATACTAGAAATGTGAACTTCCGTAATAATTAACTCTCGAAAGGCGGCGCCATGTATCTCGATTTTCAAGTAAAAATACCAACTGAATCAGCTGGCATTACTCGTAAAAAAATTAAGGGAACCACTTACATTTACTATGCATATGAACATAATTACAATACAAAAAAAGGGTATACTGTCCCTAAGAACACGACGATTAGAAAGTGTACAGAGGATGATTCGGAGCTGATGTATCCGAACACCAACTTTTTGAAATTTTTCCCGGCTGAGGAACTGCCGGAAACAAAAGGCAGTGCTTACAGGAGCGGGTGTCTCAGAGCTGGTACCTATTTTGTACTGCGTAAGATTATAGCGGAGTATCACCTGGATGAAATGCAGGGAGATATCATTGGAAAGAACAACGGTTTGTTTCTGGACTTGGCAGTGTATTCCATCATTGCAGAAAACAATGCCGGACAGTATTATCCCGATTATGCGTATAACCACCCATTATTTACAGACCGGATGAAAATCTACAGTGACACAAAAGTCTCCGATTTTATTAACAGCATAACCAGGCTCTGCCAGATTGGTGGTGCGGTGGAATCGGTGCTGGGTTCTGCAATTGAGGAAGAAGATATCCCGAAGCTGATTGGCTTCTTAAAAAGGCAGGAAGCAAACGGAAAGTTTTTCTCAAAGGCAATGCAGAAAGAGCCAGTTGCAAATACGGAGGAAGTGTAATGCCGGAGGGAGTGGGTTTTCCATTCCCTTCATTGTTTTTTATGAAGGGCGCACTTATGGACAACCAGAGGTCGTCCGTATAAGTTTGCCACAAGTGCCAACCGGTCTGCGCTCACGCTTGCCGGGCTCGTTCCGTCGGCGGGCATTTCATGCAGACCTGCTCATGCCGTAGGAGGCACTCTTCGCCAGAGGGGCGCATTCCATGCAGGCTGTTATGCACAGGGCACTCTTATGCAGAGGGCGTTCCGGCAGATACCTTTTTCTTTTAGGAAAACGTTACCTGCCGGAAATCAAAGCCGGATACGGCAGAAAGGAGGAAACGGATCATGGCAATTTTTCATTATACAGTAAAGATTGTTGGACGCAGCAAAGGAAAATCCATCATATCGGCGTCTGCTTATCTCAATGGCGATGTGATGAAAAATGAAGAAACAGGCAGGATCAGTTATTACACTTCCAAAAGAGAAGTTGTTTATACCAACCTGTTGATGTGTGAAAATGCACCACAGGAATGGCTGAATGTACCTGCTCTTTTATATCAGACGGTTCCAGAAATCTGTCCGATATAAAAGAGCAGATAACAAAGATGCCGCACTGGAAAAATTTAAACTCACTTTTCAGAAACAGCGTTTGTGGAATGAAGTTTTGAAGATTGAGAAGACCTCGGATGCACAACTCGGCAGGTCATTTGAGTTCTCACTTCCGAAAGAATGGAGCCGACAGGAACAGATTGATTATACAACTGAATATATTCAAAAGACCTTTGTAGATAAGGGAATGTGTGCGGACTGGAGCATCCACGATAAAGGCGATGGAAATCCTCATGTGCATTTACTTGTGACGATGCGATCATTCAATCCAGACCATTCATGGGGAAACAAAGAAGTCAAGGACTGGGATTTTGTCAGAGATGAAAATGGAAATATTGTGGTGGATGAATCCCATTCGGACTGGTGGCAGGATAAAAAGAACCCTGACCGTCATGGAATCCGAATCCCGGTATTGGACGAAAATGGCAATCAGAAAGTCGGTGCAAGGAACCGTAAACAGTGGAAACGTGTATTAACCGATGCTACCGGGTGGAACAATCCGAAAAATTGTGAACTGTGGCGGAGTGAATGGGCGAATGTATGTAATGCTCATTTGAAAGTGGAAAATCACATTGACCACCGTTCTTATGCAAGGCAGGGAAAATTTGAGATACCAACGATCCATGAGGGTGCGGATGCCAGAAAAATTGATGAGAAATTTCAAAACGGACAGACATCCTCCGCTTCATGGAAAGTGGAGGAAAACCAGATCATTAAAAACGCTATTCCGATAAATCTCATGGTATTCCTATTACTATCACATGTTATTTATATTGGAATCCGATGTTATGTGAAAGACTGGCAGGAAGAACGGGGATATTTTTAAAATCTAATTTGTTCATTTGCGTTATTTATATTTATTTTCATGCTAATATATATTATCATATTAGCATGAAAGGAGAATCTATATGACTCAATTTGAAAAATTAGATTTGTTATTGCGTGAATGTGGAGGGACAATTCAGACATTTCAAGTCCTAAATAATGGAATTAGTAAGTCTGTGTTTTATGCCTATGTGAAGGAACGAGGATTAGAGCAAGCTTCTCATGGTGTGTATGTATCACCTGATACGTGGACAGATGCGATGTTCCTTTTGCATTTGCGTTGTGGTCAAGCTGTATTTTCTCACGAAACTGCATCGTTTTTTCATGATTTAACGGACAGAGAGCCTTTGAAATACACCATAACAGTAAGAACTGGATATAATCCAAGCCGTTTGCAGGAAGACGGTTTTCAAGTGTATACAGTAAAAAAGGATTTACATGAAATAGGGATCACAACTATGCTGACATCATTTGGACATTCAGTTCCGGTTTATGATATGGAGAGAACGATTTGCGATCTGCTTCGCAGCAGGAAAAATATTGAAATGCAGGTCTTCCAAGATGCATTAAAGCAATATGCGAAACGTAAGGATAAAAACTTACGGATGCTTATGAAATACGCAGCTATGTTTCATGTTGAAAAGATACTAAGACCATATTTGGAGGTGTTACTTTAGATGATAACAACAGCAAGACAATTAAAGGATTTAATTCGTAATATGTCAAAGAAAAAATCCGCAGATGCACAGATTTTGATGCGGAATTATATGATGGAACGTTTTTTAGAACGAATTTCTTTATCAGAGTATAAAAACCAGTTTATATTAAAAGGTGGAATGCTGGTGGCGGCAATGGTTGGTCTGGATGCCAGAGCTACTATGGATCTGGATGCTACCATAAAAGGCACTAATGTTAGTGTGGAGGATGTAGAAATGATTATATCCCAAGGGAAGGAGTTGCATCATGAATAAGATTTTGATTATAGATGATGACAAAGCACTGTGTGAATTGATTAAACGTAGCGTACAAGCAGAAAACATAGAAGCTGATTTTTGTAATACCGGAAAAGAGGGCTTACAAAAATTAAGAGAGCAGGAATATCAGCTTGTGGTGCTGGATGTGATGATGCCCGGTATGGATGGTTTTGAAACGCTGGAAGAAATTCGCAAGGAGTACAGCTTACCGATTTTGATGTTTACATCTAAAAATGACAGCATTTCTAAAGTACGAGGCTTACGGGCCGGGGCGGACGATTATCTTACAAAACCGTTTGATATGGACGAACTGATTGCCCGTATTGCGTCTCTTATACGCCGCTACACTCGCTTTAATCAGCAAGCCGGAGCCATACAGAAGCTAAATTTTAACGGACTGCAGATTGACCTTGAAAATCGTTCTGTTACTACATCAAACGGCACTTTTGAACTGCCCCCAAAGGAATTTGATTTACTCCTGTACTGTGCAAAACATCAAGGGAAAATTTTGACAAAACAGCAGATTTATGAGGAAGTATGGGGCGAAGAATATTTCTATGATGACAGTAACATTATGGCGATTATCAGTCGGCTTCGTAAAAAATTAGAAGTTAATTCTTCAAGCCCAAAGTATATACAAACGGTCAAAGGGATTGGATATCGGTTTAATAAGGAGGTGTAGCCAGCATGGAAATCATCGTATTCTTATCCGTTGTGATTGTTGTTGTGGCTGTATTGACTTCCATCGTTCTCGTTCGGCGTGTAAAAAAACAAATAGCAGAAATGACCGATGTGCTGGTTGATGTGAAAAACGGAAATGGCAACCGGCGTATTCTATCTGCAACAAATGAACTGACAGCACCTCTTGCTTATGAAATCAACGAGATCGTTGTGGCCTATGAAAGCAGACTTTCAACTGTACGGCAGACGGAAGAAACCAACCGCCAGCTTATGACGAGCCTTTCCCATGATGTGCGAACGCCCCTTACTACTCTGATTGGGTATCTTGACGCTGCACACAAAGGACTGGTCACAGGAAAAGACCGGGATGATTATATTGAAACCGCCCGCCGGAAAGCCCATGATCTGAAAGAATATATTGATGTACTCTTTGACTGGTTCAAGTTAAATTCTAACGAGTTTGCTTTGGAGATCCAGAGCGTTGAAGCTGCAGAGCTGACAAGAAATATCCTAATCGACTGGATACCGATTTTTGAAGATAAGCAGGTCGATTATGACATTGATATTCCCGAACAGCCTATCCGGGTAAGATTGGATATGGACAGCTATATGAGGATCGTCAATAATCTCATTCAAAATGTAATCGCTCACAGCCATGCAGACAAAATCAAAATTGCCCTGTCAAAGAGGGAAAATAACATGGAGCTGCTGCTTGCGGATAATGGAGTGGGAATTGAGAAGGAAGATTTGAAACACATTTTTGAACGGCTCTATAAGTGTGACAAAGGACGGTCTGACAAAGGCAGCGGTCTTGGTCTTTCTATTGTCCATCAGCTTGTAGAAAAGATGGGTGGGAGCATAACAGTTGAAAGTGTACCGGGAAAAGGAACGGAATTTACTTTGCTTTTTCCTTTGGAAATTTAAGCGGGTTCCCGTCTTTATGGCGGGAGCCTTACTTATTTTCAGAAATCTTTTAGAAAATGGCATGGGAACCTTCTCAATCCCCAAACGGATTGAGAAGTAGCGGAATAGGATTTGCATTGCAATTCATTCCTTAATTGCAAGGTTAATGCAAGGTTGCGGCAAGGTTAATGCAAGGTTGGCATGATAGAATACCTTACAGAACAGGAGGTTTTGAATATGGATACAAATTATATCATTGAAACAAAAAATCTGACGAAGCAATACGGCTCACAAAAGAGTGTGGCTGACTTAAATATCCATGTGAAGCGTGGGAAAATTTACGGTCTGCTGGGCAGAAACGGAGCCGGAAAAACCACTACCATGAAAATACTGTTGGGCTTAACGAAGCCGACTTCCGGGGAGGTCAAAATCTGGGGAAAGTCTTTGCAAGGGAATGAAAAGAAGTTGCTCCCCCGCATTGGCAGTCTAATTGAGTCCCCCGGCTTTTATCCGAATTTGACCGCAACGGAAAATCTGCGTATTTTTGCTACTCTGCGGGGAGTGCCGAACAGCCATGCAATCAAGGACGCTCTGGATTTGGTCGGGCTTCCTTACAAGGATAAAAAGCTGTTTTCACAATACTCTCTTGGTATGAAGCAGCGGTTGGCGATTGCCCTTGCAGTCATGCACGACCCGGAACTTTTAATTTTAGACGAGCCTATCAATGGACTTGACCCTATCGGTATCGCAGAAGTACGTTCCTTTATTCGTGAGCTTTGTGACGCGCGAGGGAAAACAATTTTAATTTCAAGTCATATCCTTTCTGAAATTTCTCTATTGGCTGATGATATTGGAATTATCAACCGCGGAGCATTACTGGAAGAAGAAAGCCTTGCGGAACTGGAAGCAAAAAGCAGCAAGCATATTCGCTTTACCGTTTCCGATACCGCACAGGCGGCAAGACTTTTGGAACGTACTTTCCATGAAAACAATTTTTCTATACAGGACGACCATAATTTACGCTTACATAATCTTGATTTACCTGTCGGAAAAATTGTAACCGCTTTTGTAGAAAACGGATTGGAGGTATCAGAAGCCCATACCTGTGAAGAAAGCCTTGAAGATTACTTCAAGCGGGTGACTGGAGGCGAGGGAATTGCTTAAACTAATCAAATGCGAATTTTTGAAATTGAAACGGAAGCCATTGATATTTATTTCCCTACTGATTTCTGTTTTCATGCCATTGCCTTATGCTTTCTTTCTGGCAGATGTAAACACTGATGTGGATGCTGTAAATGGAGTGATGTCCAGCCTATTCCAACTTAGTGCATATTTGTTTTTGATGCCACTTCTTGTGATACTGGCTTCGAATCTGTTGTTTGAGGAACTCGATAATGACACACTGAAAAACCTTGTTACCATACCGGTAAATAGAACCAAGCTAATGCTGTCCAAAATGCTGGTTTTACTGTTGTTTGCCGTTGGCTTTATGGCAGTTGGAGGATTGGTAAACCTTGCGGTTTTGTTGTTTCAGGGTTGGGAGCCGGTTGGTTTTTTGACCTTGTTTGGCGTTGGGATTGAAGAAGGGTTGATTATGTGGGTTGGCGCACTTCCCTGCATTCTGCTCGTTATTCTTCTTAATAAAAACTATATCGTGTCTGTTGTGATTACCTTTTTCTATACGATTGCGAATTATATCCTTTCCATGAACGATATGTTTCTTACACAGCCTTTTGGTTTGAACATAGGAACCCTGTTCCCGGGACCGCTGGCCTTCCGCTGGACATTTCAATTTTATGACCAAAGCCAGACCAGTGCGGAGTTGGCAGATTTGTTGGAACGGGTCAGTCCGTATTTTCTGAATAGTGTTCAGGTATTTGGTGTGATTATTGTAGAAGCCATTGTATTTCTTGCTCTGATTGCATTTGTTTACCGGCGTCAGGAAATCTAAGGGGGTGTGACTATGTGGAACTTATTAAAATCGGAATTATTGAAACTGCGCCGGTGCCAAATCCTTTTGGTAGGGTTTGTGGCACTTGCACTTTGTCCTTTGGTGCAATATGGAAGCCAGTTGATTATGGAGGCGGAGTACCGAAATCCAAACTATGATTTTTCTGCACTATTTGAAAATGTTGTTTGGGGAAACACTCAGATATTCCTTCCAATTTCACTGGTAATGATCGGAGGATGGCTTATAGACAGAGAATCCACTCATGATACACTGAAAAACATCATGACAATTCCTGTTTCTATGCCGAAAATGTTGGGAGCTAAGTTACTTTTAGTCGGTATGCTTGCAGTTCTGCTGGGAATATACAGCGTTGGCATTACCTTGATTACTGGTTTGATGGTTGGATTATCGGGATTGACAGCGGAAGTGTTTTTTCATGGAGGTACGCAGATCGTGTTAGCAGCTCTGACGACCTATTTGGTCTGTATGCCGCTGATTCTGATTTTTGGGCAGATCCGAGGGGCATATCTGGGCGGTTCCATTCTGGCGTTCTTCCTTGGATACAGCATGTTGTTTTTCAAAGGTGGTATCTTTGCCAGCATCTATCCTTTCTCTGCTGCGCTGATTTTAGTAGGATTTGACATGAGTGAATATGCTGGAACAACCACATCATCAAATCTTTTGTTGGCGGTTATTGGGGTTGGTATCATGGTTCTTTGGACTGTGCTGTTGTTACTGATGTCCAGTAACAAAAAAGAAATAAAATCCCGTAAACAGACAAATGCCAAGGGAAAAGAAAAGCGTGCTATACGCAGGAAAGGAAGGTGATAGCTGTGAAGAAAATAGTCTTATCATTATGCCTGATGCTATTGGGTGCTTCTGTGCTTTCAGGTTGCACAAAAGATGAAGTTCTCGATCAGTATAACAATATTGTTCAGTCTGCTGGTTCCATAGCGCTTACTGGAAATTCATCCTTACAAGGTACGAAAGAAAAAGGAATTGATGATTATACTGGAAGCTATACAGCCAACTATGAGGATTTTTCAGATACAGAGTATTTGTTCGGCGGAACTTCCATAAAGCGTGAAGCTGGTAAGGATCTGTCTATTGACTGCGCGCTGGAGGTTACGGAGGGAACTGCAAAAGTATTTTGGATTTCTGGAGCTGATGAAGCAGTCACTTTGTTTGAAACAACTGGAACATATAGTGATACAATTACACTCCCTGAAGGTGGAAACTATATCGGTATTGAATGTGAGAATTTCACTGGAAACATTGAATTAAATATTGAATAATACTCTGCTGGACGACGGCAAAAGAAAAAAAGCCGTCGTAGAGCAGACAATTTGAAACGCCCATTTGAAACGGCGGCTTTGATTTTCAGAGCCGCCGTTTCTTTGCGTCTACACAAACCTATGACGACTTGCGGGGACACGGTAGCCGATTGGAGGTTAATTTACCGTGTCCTGTTTGCTTTTTCAAAGCCCACATGATCTACATCAGTTAAAAAAGTATTACTCCTCCCGGGCACGTATAACATTGCATCGGCATTATCGTTCCATGTAATTCAGTATAATAATGGCTGTTCTTGGCGCGCCAGTTTTCCATCACGGAAATCTGGCGTTTTCTTATAGATTTGTACTTGCCTGTTTATCCAATATACGGGAATATTAAAGTAGCTTCACACCCTTTCGGGAAAACATTAGTAAGTTTGAAATTGCCGTTATGAGCTATGGCGACTTGTTGGACAATCAGCAATCCAAGCCCATGTCTTAAATCAAGCCGTTCATCTGTGATTTCCATATAATGCGGTTTTTCTTCCAGCTCTTGTAGCTTTTCAGCAGACAGACCCGTTCCGTTATCCGTAACCGCCAAGATAAGATGGTTTTGCGATGCTGTAAGCGAAAGGCAGACTTCACAGCCCTGTGGGTTGTGTTTTATGCTGTTCTGGACAAGGTTGTTTACAGCTCGCGAAATCAATCTGGCATCACATTCCAACACAGCATTTTCGGCGTCAGGAGTGATCTTAATTCCGATGTTGTAGCTATCGGAAATTCCTGTATTCAACAGGTCTGCTACATAGGATCGCAGTAGTTTGGATAAGCGAACCATCTCTTTATGAAGCGGCTGCATCTCATATTCCAACTGCGATACTAAATTCAAATCCTGCACCAGCTCTTTGATTTTTACACTTTGCTTCCGTACTATTTCCGCCTGTTCACGGATGCTCTTGCTGGCAGCTTTACTTTCTGCAATACGGCCTGCATACCCCATAATCATGGAGAGAGGTGTGCGGATGTCATGGGAAACGCCGCTGATCCAGTTCGCCCGCGCTTCATTTTGCCTATTCAAAATGGAAGAAGCTTTGTTTACACTGCTTGCAATTTCCGATAGTTCTCCGCTGATATGAAGTGAAACTGGCTTTCCATCTGCCAAAGTTTCCACAGCGGACACAATCGGTTCGGTATTGTGAATGATTCTGCGTTTGGAAAAGTAATAGGCTGAAAAGAGGCACAGCAAATCCAAGCCAAGCATCCCCAGAACAAAGATGGGGAGTCGTTGAAGTGCTGCAATGGAATAGTAATTGCTGGTGAGTTTTGTGTAGCTGTCTGTGGGATAGCCCAGCACCAACAACCCATCATCGGTGTTCCAAATAAAAACCGGGTAATCCTCAATATACCCTTTTGAAAATAGTGCGACATCTTGAATTGTGTAATTTTTCGGCACATTGTCCGGCAAATCAACCGACCAATAACATTGACCATCTGTGTTCAAGTAGATCGCCCAAATATGATTCTGTCGGAGCATTTGCACCGCCTCATCCGATAATTGTTCCGGCGTAGCGGCGGTAGCAGTCATTTCCAACATGGCTTGCGGGGATGAATCGCCATAATCCTCGGTCACAATCTTTTGAAAAGTCAGACCGAATACTACTGCATTAAGAAAAAGCAATATCAGAATAAAGGCAACGAACGACACAAGATATTTAGATATATAACTTCCGAATGATTTCATGACATCACTTCCTTGCTATCAGCTTATAGCCTAATCCTTTAATGGTTATTAGGGACACGGGTTTTGATGGATCGGTTTCAATCTTTTCCCGGACGCGCCGGACATGAGCATTGAGGCTGTTTTCGTAGCCAAAAGGATTATCCCCCCAGAGGGCTTCACAAAGCGCATCTACGGTAACAATCTTTCCAGCATTACGGGCAAGCGTTTCAAGTAAAGTATGTTCTTTGGCTGTCAGGGAAATAATTTCGCTGCCCTTATGGACTTCGGCCCGGCTGAAATCAATCGTACATCCATCCAAAACAAGCAGCGGTGAATCCTCTTTGTAGGTCCGCCGCAGTACCGCATAGATACGCAGTAACAGTTCCTGCGGCATAAAGGGCTTAGAAATGTAGTCATCTGCACCAAGCCCCAATCCCGATAATTTGTCGGCTGCTTCGTCCTTTGCTGTTAAGAAAATGATCGGCACATTGGTAAAAGTGCGGAAATGTTGCATCAGAGAAAAGCCATCCCCATCCGGCAGCATGACATCCAAAACAATTAAATCGGGAGTTTCCTCTTTTGCGGTCAAAATAGCTTCTTTGACCGTCATTGCGGTAAGGACAGTTTCAAATCCTGCATCTTTCAATATATCTGAAACCATTTTCAATAGTTCCTGTTCATCATCTACCAACAGGAGCCTTTTAGTATGTAAAAAGGAATTATCCATAGCAGTTTCTCCAATCTGATTTTATTTGTTTCTATTATATCATGGGCTGTCCATTCTGCGTTCTTGTTCCTTGAAAAGTAAGGTAAAAGTAAGGACGGGAGAATGTAGATGTCAGGTTGAAGTTGTACCATAGAAGCATCGAAAGGAGATGTTTCTATGGACTATATCATTACAACGGAACAGTTGACCAAAAAATATAAGAACTTCACTTCGGTCAATCATGTTTCGCTTCATATTCGCAAGGGCAGCATTTATGGTTTTCTTGGCCCGAACGGGGCAGGCAAATCCACTACCATGAAAATGCTGTTGGGGTTGACCGACCCCACAAAAGGCAGCTTTACCATTGATGGGAAACAGTTTCCGCAGGATCGGATTGCCATTCTCAAAGAGATCGGCTCTTTCATCGAAGCGCCGTCTTTCTACGCGAATCTCACCGGGCGGGAAAATCTTGACATTATCCGCCGCATTTTGGGACTGCCGAAAGCGGATGTGGAAGATGCTCTGGAACTGGTAGGGCTGACCGAGTTTGGCGACCGGCTGGCAAAACAGTATTCGCTGGGAATGAAGCAACGCTTGGGCCTTGCCGGGGCACTCTTGGGGCGTCCGCCGATTCTGATTCTGGACGAACCCACAAACGGTCTTGACCCGTCTGGTATCCACGAAATCCGCAATCTGGTAAAATCCTTGCCCGGCCTTTACGACTGCACGGTGCTGATCTCGTCCCATATGCTGTCTGAAATCGAATTGATTGCAGATGACATTGGGATTCTCAACCACGGGCGGCTGCTGTTTGAGGGAAGCATGAATGATCTGCGTCAATACGCCCTGCAATCCGGCTTCGCTGCGGACAATCTGGAAGATGTGTTTCTTTCTATGGTTGAGAAAGATAACATGGACAGAAAGCAGAGGGCAAAATTATGAAAACGCTGGCAATCGAACTTCGGAAAGGAAAGCGAACCGGCGTGATTCCCGTGCTGCTGGCCGTTGGTGTCTTGGGAGCCGCCTACGCATTTGTCAATTTCATTGTGCGGAAAGACACACTTCTGAATTTGCCGCTGGCCCCGATGGATGTCTTGTTGACCCAGCTCTACGGCATGATTATGGTGCTGAATCTGTTCGGTATCGTGGTTGCTACCTGCATGATCTACAACATGGAATTTAAGGGAAGTGCCGTAAAGAAGATGTATATGCTTCCCGTCAGCGTCCCGGCCATGTATCTGTGCAAATTTCTGATTCTGACGGTCATGTTTTTGGTTGCAATCGTGCTGCAAAACCTGGCACTTGCACAGATTGGAATGACGGACTTGCCGGACGGAGCATTTGAGATGGGTACGCTGGTACGCTTTGCCGGATACTCTTTTCTCACATCCATGCCGGTACTGTCGTTTATGCTGCTGATTTCCTCGCGCTTTGAAAATATGTGGGTGCCGCTTGGAATTGGTGTTGCCGGTTTTCTGAGTGGTATGGCCCTTGCAAATTCGGGGCTGACGCTTTTGCTGGTGCATCCTTTTGTGATTATTCTGAAACCAGCAGTAGCCATGAGCGCCCAGCCTGATTCGACGGTTGTCCTTGTCGCTTTGGTGGAAACACTGTTGTTCCTTGCTGTGGGCTTGTGGCTGGCGAAGTACAGACGCTACGAGTAAGGAGGGATAATAAGAAATGAGTTTTTTGGATTTACTCAAAATCGAGTTTATGAAAGTAAAACGCTCCAAAATCGTACCCCTGATTTTCATTGCACCTTTATTGGTGGTGGTTTCTGGGGTTGCGTATTTGAGCAACTACTTTACACCGGAATACACCAATGCGTGGGCTGCCATGTTTATTCAAAGTGCGCTTGTTTACGCCTACTATCTGCTTCCATTCAGCATGATCGTGGTTTGCGTGATGATCGCAGGACGAGAAACAGGAAATAACGGGATTCTGAAAATGCTGGCGCTGCCGGTCAGCCGCTGCGCATTATCCATTGCCAAATTCTGTGTGCTTACCTTTTATCTGTTTATGGAGATGGTGGTGTTTCTTGTCGTATTTGTAATTGCTGGGTTGATTGCGACACAGACAATGGGAGTAACAGGAACCCTGCCGATCCTATATCTTCTGAAATGGTGCTTGGGGCTGTTTCTGACTATGCTGCCGTGCATTGCGGCTATGTGGGCCATCACTGTGCTGTTTGAAAAGCCGCTTCTTTCTGTGGGATTAAATCTGCTGCTTGTGATTCCCGGTGTATTGGTTGCGAATACGCCGCTGTGGATCGCCTACCCGTACTGTTACAGCGGTTATCTCGTTTCCTGCTCTCTCCATGACTTTACAGCAGAAACTTCCGACGCCGCTTTTTCGGTGTTTCCGTTCCTGCCGTGCGCGATTGTAGTGTTTGGCCTGTTTTTCGCGCTGGCTGTCACCCAATTTGGGAAAAAGGAAATGAGGTAAAACTATGGAAAAGAAAAAAATACCAATCAATCAGTATCGCTGCGCTCGTTATGAGCATCCTGCCGTTGGCGGCTCTCGCCCCATCGCTTCTGCACCTTTCGCTGTCGGACGGAGTCCGAACCGCTTGGGCCGGAGCCAATATCGTTTTTGTTCTGCTGGGCCTGATTCTTTCGGTGGTATGTGTGCGGAGCAGGGAAAGCCGCAGCGTTATCAATATCGTATCTACGGCAATCAGCGCGTTTTGGGCGTTGCTGATGGTGGGAATTGTTGCGCTTGCCATGTTCCTTACTTTCGTTCAGTGAGGAAACGGTTATGCGTAGAGTTGGGAAATTTATTGGATGCTGCCTGATCGCGGTTTCTTTGCTGGTTTGTACTGCCTGCTCCGTCTCGATAGGTTAGAGCAAAAAGCCAAACTGTACTATGGTAACTATTGCTGCAAAACGGATTTTGATTTAATCCGAAAAATTAAAGCCATAGTCAGTAACTAACTACAGACACCATCTGCCGGACGACGGCAAAAGAAAAAAGCCGTCGTAGAGCAGACAATTTGACACGCCCTTTCTTTGCGTTTACACAAACCAATGATGAATTTTCCGGAAATATTGTAGCTAATAGTGATTTAAACTGTTGTATTTGTTTAAAAATCAAAAAATTTCTAATGAATCTTCTGCATCTATCCACATTTGCAAATTTTCATCAAGATATAATCTTGCATATTCCAGTGGTTCATCAATAGCAAGTGCATCTAATACACAGTCTGATCCAGGCGTGATTTTTAAGTCCTTCTCAGCTTCCCAACAATCAATGCGGAGCATATAACCAGTAAACATCAATGCTGTTTCTGTGTGGATTGCATTCTGCAAATATCGTTCTCATCGTATAGCATCTCCTTATCATTCAATCAATCATCAGTTACAAAAATTAGAAGCATTTCAATCAGTTCACCATGTCACTTTCATTTTGTGTTATAATGTGTTATCAGATTTTTTTGCCCTTGTATTTGCCCTTATCAGAGTTTGTAAACACTGGTGGGACGATATAACACAAGGGAAACAATAAGGGAAAGCTCACCTGCGACAAATTCAGTGTTTTCAATGGTTTACAGTGAATTTGATAACAAAATATAACAGTTATTAAATCTCTTAAAACAGGTGAAATCTCAATCGAAATTGACCGAGCGCATTGGGCGAGAGATACTTCTTGTTTGAATGTTGGAATGATTATAGGTATTTGTTTTCGGTATGAAAATACCGTTTATTTATTCTAGACATAAGATGTCCGGTTGAAAATTAACGGATTCTCGTTTTATGTCGTGGTAATTTTGGTGCATATTGGTAAGCTGTAAGTGGAAGAGAGGTAGAGATATGGATACAAAAAAGATTGGAGCTTTTTTAAAGCAATGTCGTAAAGAAAAGAATCTTACGCAAGAACAGCTTGCCGAGAAGTTTGGGGTATCTGCAAGAACAGTTTCCAGATGGGAAACAGGAATAAATATGCCAGATCTCAGTGTACTTGTTCAACTTGCTGAATATTACGATGTTGAGATGAGAGAGCTCCTGGATGGAGAAAGGAGCCAGACTATGAATAAAGATATGAAAGAAACACTGGACAAAGTTGCGGTGTATGAAGAATGGGTGAAACAAAAAGCATTAAAGGCTGGAAATCTTGCATTTGCATCAATGTTTGTGATTGGTGTGTTAGCGATTATTATTCAGATGCTATTAATGGTGGATACTCGTTTGGTTTTGGGAGAGATAGTAACTGTCTTAGTAGGAGGAATCCTATATGTAGCTATTATGGTGTATAATGGAATATGGGATAAATGCCTGCCAAAAAGTGCTGCTATATGGCGAAATTTTCTCACCAGTGTAATATGTGCAGGAATTTTTACAGTCATCTATGGTATATGTTTATTTAGAATGGGAGCTACAGAAACACAGATAACACGATTGGCATTGGGATTTCTGATAGGTATTACTATTGTGTCATTTATTATTCTTAGGACCTTAGCATTTATTAATCGAAAAAGAAATCAGAATTCACCAAATGTTCAGGAGAGAAAAGAAACTTCCCAATCTAAGACAGAATGGACAAAGATTTATAATGCACAGAATATAGTAGAGACAGAACAGCTCGTAGAAATGTTAAAGCAAAGTGGAATAGAAGCTTTTTCCCAGGAAGCAGGTGCGAATGTTGCAATGCATGGAGCACCTGGATTTGGAATATATGGTATGGATATATTCGTGAAAACCGATGATGCAAAGAAGGCAGTACAGCTGATCAAGGAGATTAATAACCAAGAGAATGAAGAAATTTTTTGACATTGTCACATATGCGTGCTAATATGATTATAGAAAAAGTGTGCTGCCGATAGACGGTTAGTCCACATACTTAATTGATTGAAAATAACCGTTCAGTTTTGCTGGGACGGTTATTTTTGTGTCTTGTTATTAACTTTGCCGAATACCTTTGAGTAACGAGGGAGTGAGATATATGGAGCAATTATTGATTGTTGAAGATGATATTGGTTTGAATCAAGGTTTATGCAAAGCACTGAAAGTAGATGATCGGAAGATCATTTCCTGCCAAGACCTGAAAACGGCGAAGGAGCAGCTGCTTTGCGGCGGTGTATCCCTGATCCTGTTGGATATCAATCTGCCGGATGGCAGTGGGCTTGAATTGCTACGGGAGGTCAAGGAAAACACACCCGGGATTCCTGTTATTCTGCTGACTGCCAATGATACCGATCTGGACATCGTAGACGGACTGGAGAGGGGCGCTGATGATTACATTACCAAGCCCTTTTCTCTTTCGGTTTTGCGGGCAAGGGTGAATACCCAACTGCGAAAGCAAGCGTCAAACCATAAAAATGCGCCGTTCCATATGGATCTATTTCACTTTGACTTTGAGGCTATGACCTTTTATGTGGGAGATTCAAAAGTGGAATTGAGCAAAACAGAACAAAAATTACTGCGTCTGCTTGTTGAAAATCGTGGTCGAACCATGACCCGTGGAGACCTTGTCGACCGGATCTGGACAAATGGCGCAGAATATGTGGATGAAAATGCTTTGTCTGTTACGATCAAGCGTCTGAGGGATAAGCTTGGTGCACAGAAATACATTAAAACCGTCTATGGAATCGGTTATAGCTGGGTGACAAAAGATGAATAAAACCGGTATTGTGATCATACTGCTGTGTTTTCTGGCGGCGGCAGCTGTTGTGTTATGGGAGCAGAGAAAGACCAGAAAAACGATGGAAGAAATCGAAAGGATGCTGGACGCTGCCATGACCGGCTCCTTTTCTGAAACCAATTTTGATGAAAGTCGGCTGTCTGCTTTGGAAACAAAGTTTGCACACTATCTTTCCGCAGCAGAAGCATCTTCTCGAAATGTAGCGCAGGAAAAAGACAAAATCAAAACCTTGATTGGGGACATCTCGCACCAGACAAAAACGCCGATTGCAAACCTGCTGTTATACAGCGAGCTTCTGAAGGAGGAAACTCTGCCTGCATCGGCGAAGGCAAATGTGGAGGCGCTGTACAAACAATCGGAAAAGCTGCGATTTTTGATCGATTCTCTCGTAAAGCTTTCCAGACTGGAAAATGGGATCATTTCACTCACCCCTCAGCAAGCAGCGCTACAGCCGCTGCTTGAAAGCGTAGTAGAACAATATGCCGCCAAGGCTTCTGAAAAAGGATTGTCTTTGCGACTGCAGGATACCGATGCTTTTGCTGTATTCGACTTCAAATGGACAGCGGAAGCGCTGGCGAATATCGTAGACAATGCCATCAAATATACAGAGCATGGCACAATCAGGATTTCTGCCGTAAGTTACGAAATGTTTGCAAGGATCGATATATCGGATACTGGCACAGGCATTTCGGAAAGTGAGCAAGCGAAAATATTTGCTCGCTTTTACCGCTCAAATAGTGTGCAGAAACAAGAAGGTGTGGGCATTGGCTTATATCTTGCCCGACAGATCATATCCGGCGAGGGCGGTTATATCAAGGTTGCTTCCGTTCCGGGAAAAGGAAGTGCGTTTTCCATATTTCTGCCGAAATAACAACAATTCTTTCAAAACTGTTAGATTTTTTTGCGCCCTCGCAAGAATGTGGAAAGAATCCTATGCGATAATCTGTATGTGTAAAAGGATCATTTCCTTTCATACATACAGATTTTTTCATGGAGGTACTCATTTATGGAAGTTTTACAGGCAAAAGACCTGAAAAAGATTTATGGCTCCGGCAATAACGCAGTTCATGCGTTGGATGGAGTTGATTTAAGTGTGAAGAAGGGCGAATTTGTTGCAATTGTCGGCACGTCCGGCTCCGGTGATTATGTTAAAATAAGACTAAGTTAGCAGATTCCTTATAAAATAAGGGCTCACGCCAATTTAGTCTTTTTTCTATTATACCATAAAAGGTAGAAAATTCATAGACCGGGAATGAATTTTTCATAGTAAAAATCAAATGGCAGGGGCTCTTAAAGATAGAAACCTATTGCTACTGGTCCTGTCAAAATTATATCCATTCTCACAGGCGGTCAAGTTTGTGAAAAACCATTCGGTTACAATATATTGAAAAAAATATGTTAAGGACTAGGTTAGTTAAAAGATTCTGTTAGCTGGCTTAGTCCTTTTTTTCTTGGGAGGACAGAGCAATGATAAAGGTGATTATGATTGTTGGAATAATTTTTTTCCTCGTTTCGTTGTATGCGTGTCTGGTGGCAGGCAAAAGAGCAGATGAAGAAATAAGTGCTTTATTTGAAAAAGAAAAGAAGCAGGGGAGTGAGGAATAAACGTATGAATGGAGGTATTTATAGCACTGGAAATGAAATTGTAGATGAAAATGCAAAACTGAATATATCTGGAAATATCATTCCGCAGGTGTGGTATCGGACAATCATCAGAGAAAGTGGAAAGCCAAATCTAACAGCTATTATTATACTGGCAGATATTGTGTACTGGTATAAGCCTACAGAAATCAGAGATGAAGGAACCGGACAGGTCATTGGGGTAAGAAAGAAATTTAAGTCAGACCTTCTTCAGAGAAGTTACCAGCAGATCAGCGAACAGTTTGGGATTTCCAAAAAAGAAGCGACAAATGCAGTGGTATTTTTAGAGAAGCTGGGTGTGGTAAAACGGGTATTTAGAACCATTTCCATGAATGGGATTGTTGTAAATAATGTTCTGTATCTGGAATTGATCGTAGACCGGTTAAAAGAATTGACTTATCCAGAAGAAACAGGAGCAGATCCGGTTTCCTTTGAAAAAAGAAGAGAGAAATCCAAAGCAGAGAAAATCAGTTCCCATACAGCCATAGAGGAAGAGATACATTTTGTAGAAGAGAGGGCTGTCCCTTTCCAAAGGGAGAGGGTGTCACCATTCAAAGAGGGAGCATACCCCGACAGGGAAACAGAGCCCTGGATACCCAAAGAGGTACCTCAGACTGATAGCGGGCAGACAAATACAGAGATTACTACAAAGACTACAGCAGAAAGTACCCAAAAGAATACAACAGAAATAGGGAATGGGTATAGAGATAATCCTATCTTATCCTATCAGGCAGCAGAAGAACAGTTCAAAGATCAGATTGATTATGATGCGATATGGATAGACAGACCTTTTGACAGAAAACTGCTCAATGAGATTGTAGGGCTTGCAGTAGATGTTTTGACGTCCAATGCAAAGACCATAAGGGTAAATCAGGAAGAACGACCTCTTGGCATTGTACAGGGAATGTATAAAAAGCTGGATAAGTTTACCGTAGAGTATGTGATAGACTCAATTAAGCAGTGTACAAGGAAAGCCAATAATATCCGGGCAGTGCTGCTTACCGCTTTATACAATGCCACATTGACAGCAAACAGCTATATATCCAATCTGTTTGCTTATCAGGAAGCTATCCCTCAGACGTAAGGAGCGTGATAGAAAGTAACAAAATTAAGAAAATTCAGGACAGCTCATGGATATACACAGATAGAACTTGCGGCTGTCTTGGGTATCAGTCTTCGGACGTATCAGAGGATTGAATACGGACAGCAAAAGCCCAATGTCTATGTAGTTGTCCGACTTCAGCGGTTATTTCAAAAAGATATTAGTGAGATTATGGAGGAATATACAGAATGAGGGAAGAAAGGTTTCGTATTCAGTGCCCCAAACATTTTCTGGTTGGAGATTCAGGGCGTTTTGAAAAATCTCCACAGGGTAAGGATTCGGATTTTGTAGTAGATTATGCTCCACCGGAAATGTTTGAAGCCGGGATTGTCTTACAGGAGATGGGGACGGAGGGAGATACCTATTGCACAATGTATGTCTATTTTGCACCAGAGGAACACCTTCCGGTTTATATGGACAGCATGAAATACGACCTACAAAAAGTATCCATTCGGAAAATTTTTGTTGATACCGAGGAATACCTCATAAAAGTAAATGAGAAGACAAAAAAGTTTTATGCGGGTGAGGACGGTTGTTGGGGTTCCTATACGGAACTTTACCGGAAAGAGAATGGGGAACGTCTGACTGATGCAGTGATTGTTTTTCTGTGTATGCCAGATGAAATGAAGTTTCAGGAAATGGAAGCTGTGATGGGGGAACTGTTTGAAAAACTTCCTGTGATAGACAAAGAAAAGAAAGAAACAGGTCAAGAACCAAAGAGAACAAGATAAAATACAAACTATAACTTTCAGGAGGATAAGAACGTGGAAACTAAAATGATTATTGGAATTGATCATGGAAACCGTAACATGAAAACTGCAAATACGGTATTCTCAGCAGCAATCCAGCCTTTGCAGGCAAGGCCGGACAGCCTGGAGCACATTTTGGAATACCAGAACCAGTTTTATTATGTGGGAGGGAAAGTGCCGGAAAAGGAGTGTGTGGATAAGACAGAGAATGAAAATTATTATCTTCTTACCCTTGCAGCACTGGCGCAGGAAATGCGTTTCCGGGGATTGACAGACGCTTCCGTAAAAATGGGAGCTGCCCTGCCGCCCAGAAGATTTCAGCAGCAGAAAGAAAGTTTCAAGAAATATCTGTTAAAGACAAAGGAACTGCATTTCCGTTATGAAGGGGTACATTATCATGTGTCGTTGGAAAATGTGTTTGTTTTTATGCAGGGGCATGTGGTGATCCATACGCTTTTAGAAGCGGTTCCCGGTTATTGCCTTTTAGTAGATATTGGTGGAGGAACTACCGACCTGGTAGAGTTTGTTGACGGAATGCCGGACGGGAAGTATTCGATTTCAGATAAGGCAGCTTTGTACTGTATCGGAAAAGTCAATGAGGAAGCCATTGCCAAAACAGGGGCAGGGGTACCGGCATATATTACAGAAGCATTTATGAGGACAGGAAGCTATGACTGCCCGAAGCAGTATCAGGACGTCATAAAAAACTGTTTGAAGTCCTACGCAGAGGAAATTTATGGTATCATACAGGCAAACCATTATAATCTGGATCTGACCAAAATGGTGTTTATGGGCGGCGGTTCTTCCATTGTGGAGCATTTTGGAGCCAATGAGGGAAAAGATGTACAGTTTGTAACAGATATACATGCCAATGCAAGGGGCTGTGAAGAAGCAGTGAAAAGTATTATCCGGGCAAAACAGAGGAAAATGCGGACAGCATGATAGGAAGTGAAAACTTATGGATACGGAAAAAGTATATACAACTTCACTGCGGCTGTATAAAAGCAGACCGGTACATCATCAGGCTTATCGGTATCTGAAGGAGTATAACAAAGATATTTTCAAGACAAAAGACGACTTTATAGCAGAAGCAATCGTTTATTTTGCCAAGTATCTACAGCAGGAAGAAGAAGTACAGCAGATGAAACTATTAAATACCCTTCTGGAGAACCAGAAAGAACAATTTTGTAAAATCGTAAAAGAAGCGGTTTCAATGGCACAGGAAGAAGCCTTTGAGAAGCTAGGTGTGCTGGAAAAGGCAGTTCAGGGAGAACTTTCTGACGGTGGAGCGATAGCAGAGGACAGGGAAAAGGAAGAAGCCTGTATGGAAAAAGATTTACGGTTTGCGGAATTTTATGGGGCATTTGAAGAATAAGGAGGAAAAAGATATGGCAGTAGGAAGAAGTGTATGGGAAGTTGTAAAAGGGATTTTCATTGCAGTGGGGAAACTGCTGTATCTGACAGGGAAACTGGTAATATGTTTGTTTCTGCTGGTTCTGCAGCTTGTTTTGGCAGTGTTCCATGCAGGGAGCAGGGAATAGAAAGGGGATTGACAGGTGCATTGGATACGGGACAGACCGTATACAAATGATAGAAAAAAGAAGATAGAAAATGGAAAGCAGGCTTGTGTGGCCTGCTTTTTTTGACGAAAAAATGAAAAGGAGCAAAGCTATGATGAAAGGAAAAAAGAAAAGGCTGCTGGCTGGGACGCTGGCACTTCTTCTTAGTTGTTCTACGTTACTCAATACAGGGATCACCGCACTGGCTTCTGAACAGTCTGAGGAACATGCACAGATACAGGAAGTAAAACAGGAGGAGGCTGCTTCGGAAACATTACCGGAGTTGGAAGAGGTAAAGGAGCAACTGACAGAAGAAGAACTGGTGTATGCAGAGGACCTTACCATAAAAGCAGGAGAGCCCTTTGACCTGGAAACAGATTACAGGGGTTTTCAGAAAAATGATGAAAAAGTAAAGGTAACGTTTCTGAAAGCAGAAGGGGACTCCGGCAATTCTTTTGATTTCAATACCCCAGGTTCTTACCAGGCGTTTTATTGTGTTGATCCGTTAAGCGGAAGCCCTTCCTATCAGATTATGAGAAGAATTGTGGTAGAAGCAAGGGAAAACAGCACACAGGAACCCCAGGGAGAAGTAAGCCAGCATACCGAAGATGACTCCGGTGAGGACGGTGAGGCGGACCCTGACCCGGAGATACCGGAGGTACTGACGGAAGAACCGGAAATGCCAGATGCAGGGGCAGAGTTGATTGATCTGACACCAAAAGAGGATAAGGGAATGTTCTTATCGGTTGTTCCGGCAGCAATGGAGCAGCAAAAAGGAAGCAATGTACATCTGGTACAGGGAGAAAAAATCCCATACCCTTCTAACGTGGGGAACTATTCTACTTCCTATTTCACTGTAAATGGCCATGTAGCATATTGTCTGGAGTCTATGAAGGCTTCCCCGCCGACCTCGGATTATGTAGCAAATGAATTTGAAAGCAACCCGGAATTGCAGAAAGTCCTTTATTATGGATATGGCGGTCCTGGGGACATTACCGGGGAGTATATGCCCTCTTTTGACTGGAAGACAAAGTATATTTTTACGCATTTAGCTGCCGCTTATTCTTATTGTGGCATGGACGGTTTTTATGGCTGTACCTTTGAAGATATTAAGGCAAGCGGTGTGTGGGGATATATCCAGCATATTTACAGCCTGGAAGCACCTCCGACAGCAGCAATCACGTTGTCCCCAAAGGAAGCAAAGGCTTATGAAAGTGGAAAGGAACAGCGTACCGGGGAGTTTACTTTAAAAGGTGACCATAGAAACTATATTACTTTAAAAATGCCAGAGAATGTGACTTATCACAGTGGAAGTACAAAACAGACAGGAACCGTAAAGATCAATGGGAATACCACATTCTATTTCAGCGCTCCCAAAACTGTAACGGGTACATGGAACAGCGGTAAGCTGAAAGGACAAATGGGAACCCAGTGGAAGACCTTAGTATTGTCTACGGGTTCTGGTTCCCAGGACATTGGGTATGGGGCATTTTTTGAAGAAGAAAGTGCTTCTGTGGAATTTACGGTGAAGTGGCTGGACCTGGCAAGGGTAAAGGTAACAAAAAAAGATAAGAACAGTAAAGTAAATCTGTCCGGCGCTGTTTTTGGTATTTATTCAGACAGTGCATGTAAAAATCTTCTTGTGCAGATGCCGGCCACAGACAGCAACGGTACTTCTGAGGTGGAGCTTCCGAAAACCCAGGATACGGTATATTTAAAAGAAATTTCTGTTCCAGAAGGATATAAGCTGAATACAGAGTCTTTTAATGTGAAGCTGGAAACAGGAAAAACAACTTCTGTTGCAGTGACGAATGAGGAACAGAAAGGAAAAATCACAATCCGTAAAAAAGGTGAGGTTCTGACTGGAGTAACCGGAGAAGAGGGGAACCTGACTTTTGTATATGGAAATGCGGACTTTGCAGGGGCAGAATATAACATTTATGCGGCAGAGGATATTTACAGCCAGGATAAAGTGACGAAGGTGCATAAAGCAGGGGATCTGGTAGAAAGTCTGACAACCGGGGAAGATGGAAGTGCTGTTTCCAAAGAATTGTATCTTGGAAAATATAAGGTTGTAGAACAGAAAGCACCGGAAAATCTGGTGATTGGAAAAACAGAACAGGAACGTACCCAGTTTGTAACCTTGTCCTATGCAGGACAGAATGTAGAGTTATCCCAGGGGGAAACCACTTTTACCAATGCAAGACCGGAGATTTCCGTAAATGTAGTGAAAAAATCGAAACATGATGACGTTACCCTGGAGGGTGCGACGTTTGGATTGTATGCAGAAGAAGACCTGACAGCGGCAGACGGAAAGGTTCTTGTAGAAAAGGGAAGCCTGGTGGAACGTGCTGTTTCCGACAGGGAAGGAATGGCTGTGTTCCATGCGGATATTCCTTTGAATTTCCATTACAGCGTAAAAGAAATCCAGGCACCGGATAAGTATTATATGACAGATGAGGTGTATCGTTTCTTCTATGAATATAAAGACGATAGCACCTACACATATACTTTTTCTCATGATTTTAAAAATGAGGAAGTACGGGGAGAAGTTCATGTAAGTAAGATTGATCAGGATTCCCAGGGATTTATTTCCCAGGGTGACGCAACCTTAGTAGGGGCAAAATACGGATTATATGCTGCAGAAGATATTGAACACCCCAATAAGAAAGATGGGATTGTCCATAAAAAAGGGGAACTTGTAGCGCAGGGTACGATTTCCAGTGAAGGAACTGTAGATTTCAAAAACCTGTATCTTGGAAATTATTTCGTGAAAGAAATAGAGCCGGCAGAAGGGTATCTGTTAGATGAAACAGAGTATCCCGTAGAGGTTTCGTATGAAGGACAGGAGGTACAGATTGTACACCGGGAAGTAACTGTAAAGGAAACTGTAAAGAAACAGGCCTTTCAGCTTATCAAGATCTCAGAAGACGGGGAGCAGACAGAAACAGAACTGGTAGAAGGAGCTGGATTTAAGGTATTCCTCATCAGTGAGCTGTCTGGTGTAAAATATGGAAGTTTGAAGCCGGGAAATGGTTCTTATTATACCCCGGAAGATTTTATCACCTATGATTACAGCAAAGACGAAACCGCTTCTTATTGGGAGAATGGTAAAAAGATTACGGTACCAGAGCTGTTTACAGATAAGAAAGGATATTTAAAGAGTCCAGAACTTCCTTATGGAACCTATGTGGTGTTTGAGTCTACAGTTCCGGAAAATTTAAAAGGGATTCGTCCATTTATCGTACAGATTTCAGAAGACAGCCGGGAACCCCAGGTATGGCGTGTGTTTGATGACCGTCCTTTGCAGTATTACTTCAAGATTGTGAAAAAAGATGCCCAGACACAGAAGCCGGTGCTGGATAACAGTGCAGCTTATAAGATTTATGATGTGGAAGCAGAAAAATATGTGGAAATGATCGTAAGATATCCAAAAAAAGAAGTGGTATCTGTGTTCAGGACCAACGAAGAGGGATACCTGATTACACCGGAGCAGTTAAAATGTGGCACTTACCGGATTGAAGAAGTGGAAGCACCGGAAAATTATGTACAGGTAGGATTTGAAAATGCCCTCTTAAAAGACGGGAAGGAAGTTCCGCTGAATGAAGTTGCAGACGGAGGAACATACCAGGAGGCAAAGAAAGCGCCGATCACCATTACCGTAGATTCTGATACCGTACACCAGGTAGAGGAGGAAACCGGTAAATTTATTGTTGTCATTGAACAGTATAATGATGAAGCAGTAGGAAGCCTTACAATCCATAAAAAAGGAGAAAAACTTTCTGGTGCTTCTAAAGTAGAAGAAAAGTTCCTGACAAAGATGAAAAACGGTGTAGCAGGTTTCGTAAATCAGGTAAGCAGTTTCTTCACTGGGGAAGAGGTCATGGAAAAAGAGAAAGGTTATGAATTTGACTATGAAGAGGGAAATATGGAAGGTGCAGAATTTGCCATTCATGCAAAGGAAACCATTTATACCCCGGACGGACAGAAAGACGAAGCAGGAAACCGCATTGTAAAATATGAAAAAGATGCCCTGGTAGCTCGTATGGTGACAGATAAAGAAGGAAAGGCAGTCCTGAATAATCTTCCTATCGGAAAATACTATGTAGTGGAAGAAAAAGCAGGTCAGAACTGCGTGCTTGACCCGGAAGCAAAAGAATTTGAAATTGCATATAAGGGACAGGAAGTAGCAGTGGATTATGTAACAATGGAACTTACCAATCAGCGACAGAAAGTTTCCCTGAGTCTTCTGAAGAAAGACGCAGAAACCGGAAAACCGCTGGAAGGAGTGGTATTCGGGCTGTATGCGCAGGAGGATATCAAAAATGCTGCCGGGGAAGTAGTTGTAGAAAAAGATGCCCTGATTGAACTGGGAACAACAGATGAAGAGGGCAAGCTGGTATTTCAGGCAGATCTTCCTCATGGGAAATACTATATTCAGGAAGTAGAGCATAAGCCGGGATACCTGCCAAATGATGAGGTGTATTCCTTTGATGCGTCTTATACAGACCAGACCCTTGAACTGCTCGCTTTTTCAGA
Organism: Ruminococcus sp. AM26-12LB; assembly: GCF_003480785.1. NCBI lineage: Bacteria > Bacillati > Bacillota > Clostridia > Eubacteriales > Oscillospiraceae > Ruminococcus > Ruminococcus sp. AM26-12LB. Next base: position 81,091 of record NZ_QUJX01000010.1, read on the forward strand.
AGAAATTTCTAATCAGCCTACCATTACGGAGTTTGCGAAAGTAGATTTAACCGGTGGACAGGAAATTGAAGGTGCAAAAATGCAGATTTTAGATCAGGACGGAAAGGTGGTAGAAGAGTGGGTATCTAAGAAAGAACCCCATGTAGTCTATGCACTGGAACCAGGAGAATATGTACTGCATGAAGAGCAAGTGCCTACGGAACAGGGATATGTCCGGGCAGAAGATGTGAAATTTGTTGTGGAAGAAACAGTGGACGTACAAAAAGTGAAAATGGAGGACGACCATACCAAAGTTTCAATTTCCAAAACAGATATTACAGATGGTAAGGAGATTGAAGGGGCGAAGCTGCAGATCCTGGATCAGGACGGGGAAGTGGTAGAGTCCTGGACCACAGGAGAAGAACACCTGATTGAGTATCTTCCGGTAGGCACTTATACCCTGCACGAAGAGGCGGCAGTTGACGGATATATTGTGGCCAATGACGTGGAGTTTACAGTAGAAGAAACGGGAGAAATTCAGAAAGTGAAGATGGAAGATGAGCGTGCTATGGGACAACTGGTTATCGTAAAAACGGATACAGACAGTAAAGCAGCTTTAGAGGGAGTAGAATTTGTTCTGCTGGAAAAGGAAACCGGAGAAGAAGTAGGACGTTTGAAGACTGGAAAAGATGGAAAAGCAGTTTCAGAACTACTTCCAATTGGAACTTATAAAAATGGTGTTTTCAAAGAACCGATCACCTATGTGCTGAAAGAAACTGCCACTTTAAAGGGATATGAGAAGACGGAAGAAGAGTGGGAAATCGTATTTACCTATCAGAATGATAAAACACCAGTTATTGAAGTGGTAAAAGAGATCCAGAATAAAAAAATACCAGAAACACCAGGTACCGTAAAACCAGGACCAAAAACGGGTGATGATACAAACTGGTTCCTGCCTTTGCTGGCTCTTGGTGTAAGTGCAGGTATGGTAGCAGGCCTACTTTATTACAGAAAAAGACATAAAAAGGCATAGGAAATAAAAATCAGTTTTTAAACTTGGGAAAGGGCAGCTGCGGCTGTCCTTTCTTTGGCAATATGAGGTGAGAAGCATGGAAGAGAAAAAAAGAATACGGTTTATTGACAGCCATTATCATACCCTGTTCAGCATAGCAGACGGGGACTCCATAGAGATTGTATATCCAGATGGAAAAAGGGAAGAACGGGTTTGTACCTATATTGATGAATACCACACACAGGTAGGGGCAAGGGTGTTCCATATTTGTCAATTTGCAGAAATCATGGAAGCAAATGGAAAATCATATTGCCCGGCAGAATGCAAGGAAAAGGAAGAAAGAAAAGAGGCAGTCAAAGGGGAGAAGAAAACCGGAACTACCCGTATGGAAAGGAGCAGGCGTTGAGGATAGGGATTATAGATGCAGATCTTTTATACCGGAAAAGACACCGGTTTCCTAACTTGGCATGTATGAAACTTTCCGCTTATTGGAAGGAGCAGGGATTTGAAACAGAGCTTCTTTTGGATTATAGCCAGGCAGGGGAATATGACCGGCTCTATGTATCAAAAGTGTTTACGGATACCTTTGTGCCGGATCATATTTTGACGAGGGAAACAACCATTTATGGAGGAACTGGATTTTTTTACGATAAAGCACCGGTACTTCCAGAAGCGATTGAACACCATACACCGGACTATCATTTGTATGACCAGATGGTAAAAGAAAACAGTGCAGGAGAGAAAAAGAAGAAGGAGTTCCAATTTTATACGGATTATTCCATTGGTTTCCTCACCAGGGGGTGTTTTCGGAAGTGCAGTTTCTGTGTAAACAAAAATAGCACCGGTGCAGTAGCAGCAAGCCCATTGAAAGAATTTTATGATCCGTCCAGAAAGAAGTTATGCTTTTTGGACGATAATTTTTTTGCCTGTGCAGAGTGGGAAAAAATCTTTTCCAGTGTCCTGGAAACAGGCAGGCGGTTTCAGTTCCGGCAAGGGCTGGATCTGCGGATTATGCAGAAAAGGCAGATGGAACTTCTGGCATCTGGCAAATTGGATAATGGTATGATTTTTGCCTTTGACCATATTAAAGATCAGGAATTTATTGTAAGAAAATTGGAACTTTTGCGGGAAGTAATCCCAGTTTCTTACCAGAAAGTTAAGCTGTATGTACTGTGCGGCTATGACTGGGAAGGGACCTGGAAAGCAGATTTTTGGGCAAAGGATATTCGGGACGTTTTCATACGGATTGAGATTTTGATGCGGTATAAGTGTCTGGCTTATTTGATGCGCTATGCCGCATGGGAACGGGCACCGGAAATTTATAAGGGAATGTATATCAACCTAAGTCGTTGGTGCAATCAGCCCGCCCAGTATTCAAAAAAGAGCCTGCGGGAATTTTGTACCGGACAGGGAGAGTATAGTTCCTGTTTCCGCTACCTGACTGCTTTTGAAGCTCTGCACCCGGAAATGGCACATTATCTGGATATGAAATATGAAGAGGTGCAGTATGGGAAAATTTACGGCTGAAGAAATTCAGATTGCAAAGGCAGTGGATTTAGTGGATTTGGCGGAGCAGATAGGGATTCCATTGAAAAGGAAAGGCAGGTTCTATCAGGCAGTGGGTATGGACTCTGTGATGATCTTCAACCGGTCTTCTTGGTGCCGGTTTAGCCAGGGGGTAGGTGGCAGCACCATTGACTTTCTGGAATATTTCAGAAACATGGATTTTGTGGAGGCAGTCAAATATCTGCTGGAGTTTGCCGGATATATCCGTACTGAAACCATGCAAAAATTTCAACCGGAAAGACAGACTGAAAAAATAGAAGAGACAAAACAGAGAAAAGACATACCGAAAGACCCTTTTGTACTTCCTTCAAAATCAGAAACCAGCCGCCGGTTATATGGCTATCTGATAAAACAGCGGAAGCTGTCAAAGCAGATGATTGATTTTTGGGTAAAAAAGGGGATTTTGTATGAGAGCGGAACGTACCATAACCTGGTTTTTGTGGGAAAAGATACGGAAGGTATCCCACGTTTTGCCAGCCAGAGGGGAACCCTGGATAAATATGGAAAACCCTTTAAAGGAGATGTTACGGGGAATGACAAAACTTATGGGGTTAATCTGGTAGACCAAAACAGTGATACGCTCTATGTATATGAGGCGGCCATTGATGCCATGTCCGATATGGAACTGCGGGAAGATTATCAGAACAATATCCTGGTACTTGGAATGCTTTCCGATGGTCCTTTGGAAAAGTTCTTAAAAGATTATCCTTATATCAGGAAGATACAGTTCTGTTTGGATAATGACCTGCCGGGAAGACAAGCGGCAAAAAAATTGGCAAGAAAATATACCCTTATGGAGTATGAGGTTTTTGTACGTCTTCCACCTATGGGAAAAGACTATAATGCTTTTTTGCAGTATAAAAAGGAAAACCAAGAGCTTTCCAGCCTGGTAGAAAAGGAAAGGCCGCTTTTTACTGAAACAAAAGGGACAAACATACAAAAGATAGAAAAAATGGTAGGACACAGGAACATAGTACCATACCAGATAGCACAGGCAAGATAGGAGGGTATTCTTTTGGAAAATAGCTATGATGAGGAATGTTTCAAAAAATGGGAGATCGACGAATGCGAAGCGGAGATGGAAAAAGTAGTGCAGTGGATAGGAAAGAGGAAACTGCATGGACGTGTACGGGTTGCGTTTATCGAAGAGAGCTATGAGCGGCAGGGATACCGCATGGGGATACCCAAGCAGGCGTATGTGTCCAGGGTGCTGGCAAACATCAGGAAAGAAGAGCGGTGAGAAAGAAATAACCAATTCGAAAGTTGGAGTGTTAGGAAAGGAGGTGGTGCAGACCAACAGAATTTTTGACAGAAGGATAAACTCTGGATACGGGAAGGGGTGATTCTATGATTGTAAGGTAATGCCAGATGGATATTTCGTTTGTAGCTGTGGATTTCTCATGAAGACTATAAAAAATTTAGGAGACAGGAGGAAATAAGTGAGTAATCCTAGGTAAAATGTGTAGCTACACCTCATGAAATATGAGGAATGAAATATAGTTTGGTAAATTTTTGTGAGTTTGATAAATATGCAGCAAAGAGTTATTGTGCGATTCATGGTACAAGTGAAACATTGAATCTGGGAGATATTACAAAAGTGGACGAAAGGGAGATTGAACCGTTTAACATGATCTGTGGCGGAAGCCCCTGTCAGGATTTTTCCCTGGCAGGCAAGCAGGCAGGCGCGGTTTGGAAATGCCGAAGCTGCGGGTATGAGTATAACCCTCTGCAGGTACATTATTCCAAAAGGGACGCCTGCGGCATGTGTGGTTCCCATGATATTGATAAAACACGTTCTTCCCTTCTGGTGGAGTGGCTCCGTATGATACGGGGTGTCAAACCAGTATGGGGAATTTATGAAAATGTAAAAAATATTGTAGGAAAAAAATTCCGGGATACCACATTCCGGTTGTTTGAAGAAGAACTGCATGAATACGGATACCACACCTATTGGAGTGTTCTTAATGCAAAGCATTATGGAATACCCCAGAACAGGGAACGGGTATATCTGATTTTGATACAGAAGGAAATGGATAATGGAACATTCCAGTTTCCAGAACCGCTGGAGTCCTTCCAGTGCCTTATGGATATTCTGGAGGATACGGTAGAGGAAAGATACTACTTATCCCAGGAAAAAGTACGCCGCTTGATTGAAGATATGGAAGAGAGAAAAGCGCTTTTGTTTGAGCCGGACGAAAAAAGCCTGAAGGCTTTTCGGGAAAACCGGGTAAAGCGAGCCGGAAATATCAAAGGGGTGTTTGAACAGACTGGACGGGTCTATCTGCCAGACGGGTGCTGCCCTACGGTAACTGCCTGTGGTGGTGGCGGGCAGCAGCCCAAAATTCTTCAAGTAGGAGATATTCATACCGATTATGGTTCAAGCGGGGTTATTTATTCCCCTTTAGGAAGCAGCGGTGCGGTTTTAGCAGGACATGACCAGCCAAAGATTGTAGAAAAATGTCCAGGAGCAATCCGGGGCAGGTATGATCGGGAAGGCCGGATTGTGCAGACTTTGGAACTGGGAGAAAAAGAAGTCTGCCATACCCTTACTTCTGTGCAAAAAGATAATATCATTCTGGTACGTCAAAAGACACAGAAAGGTTATGAGGAATGTTTGGAAAATGGTGTTGTAAATCTTAGTTATCCGTCTGTGGAAAAACGGGGAAGGGTACAGGAGCATGGGGAACTCTGCCCTACGCTTACGACATCAAATGGAATACACCGCTTAGAGTCTTTGTTCCGTATCCGGAGGCTGACACCTTTTGAATGCTTCCGGCTTATGGGCTTTTCCGATGCGGATTTTTGGAAAGCAAAAGAAGCAGGCATAAGCAACAGCCAGCTTTACAAACAGGCAGGAAATTCCATTGTTGTTGATGTGCTGTACTATATTTTTCTGGAACTATACAAAGCCATGCCATATCTGTTTGAGGATATCCGGCTTTCTTCCTTTTTCAGTGGGATTGGAGCTTTTGAAAAGGCATTGGAGCGTTTGGAAGAACAGGTAAACCAATAATTTCATAAGAGAAACCCAAAGCGGCAAATGGTCCATAGAGAGTCTTCCCATACTTGTTGAAAAGAGAGAAATTGCGGAAGAAGAAGCAGCCTGCAAGGAGTCTGTGCAAAAGCGTTGATAGCAGAATGGAAGAACTGCTGTCACATCAGACACAGGAGGCTGACAGATTTGCTAACAGAACTAGGGTTTTGTTAGCAGAAATAGAAGTAGGAAGCGGAAAAACCGATAGCAGATGTTTAGAACTGCTATCGGTTTTTCCCTATATGGAACGCAGGTCTGCTATCAGTATCTGCGTTTTGCTATCTATTTTATCCGGGGTATTAGGGGGTGCCCCCTAACAAGATGGGATTTTGTACGGTAAAATCCGTATCTTGCAGAGGACTGGCAGAGCCAGTCCGGATGCCGGGAAGTTATACAGTGACCGATAGCAGGTCTTAGGAGTTGACAGCGGATAGCGTTGGAGTAGAAATCGGTAGATGAAATCTGTGATAAAGATAAGGAAAGGGGGAGCATGAAAAAAGAAACAATGAAATGCAGAAAAGAAATCCGGCTGTACTCATGGGAGCTGGAAGAGTTACAAAAACAGGCAGAAAAGATGGGGCTTTCTGATTCCCAGTATCTTCGTATGCTGATTACCAACCGTCCCAGGGATTACCCGGAAATCCGCAAGGAACTGGAACGCATGAACCAGGAAATCAACCGGATTGGTGTAAACATCAACCAGATTACCCATAACAATAACAGCGCCCTTTATTCCAGGGAAGATAAACACCGTCTGTATGTGTTTTTGAAGCAGATAAAAACACTGGTAAGCCAGGTGCAGGAAAGGCTGTAGGTTATGGCAATTACAAAGTGCCTGCACATGAAACAGGCGAAAACAGGTTATCCGGCAAAACATCTGGCAAACGGTCTTCGCTATATTATGAACCCGGAGAAAACAGAACATGGCCGCTATGTCTGTGGGCATAACTGTATTCCCGAACAGGCATTATCCAAGATGGTAGATACCAAACGTCATTTTGGAAAGCTGGATAAAAGGCAGGGTTACCATTTCATTCTTTCGTTTGAGGAAGATGAGGTTTCGGAAGAAGAAGCCTTCCAAGTGGTAGGAGAGTTTGTGACAGAATTTCTTGGGAAGGATTTTGAAGCGGTTTATGCAGTCCATAATGATACGGATCATATTCATGGGCACATTATTTTTAATTCGGTACGCTGTACTACAGGATATAAATACGATTATAAAAACAGGGATTGGGAAAACATTATCCAGCCTCTGACCAACCGGATATGCAAGGAGCATGGTTTATCTGTGCTTGATCTGGAAAAGGTAAAGGAGAAACGTAAACAAAAAGGACAGGAAGAAACATCTCTTTCGGAACGGGACAGGCGGATTAAAAGAGATATGGATCAGGCATTACAGGACGCAGGTTCTTATGAGGAATTTCTTGAAAATCTTTCCAACATGGGATATGAGCTGCGGGGGAGAAAACGTCTTTCCGTTCGGGAACCCGGAGCAGGAAGGGCAAGGCGGCTGGACCAGCTAGGGGAAGAATATACAGAGGAAAGGCTTCGGCAGCGTTTTGGACGCCTTCCAATCCCGGAAATAACCGGAGAGGAGATACCGGTAGAATGGACGTATGTGTTTATTCCATACCGGGAGCGGCATTTGACCAGATACCAGAAGGAACGCTTTCTTCGCAGGTACCGGCAGGGGAAACCAATGGCAGACTCTAAAACCTGGAAATACAGGGCAGCAATCCAGGAATTGAAAAAATTGCAGGAGGAATTTGATTTTCTGGCAACTTATCGCATACAGGATAAGGCGCAGTTGAAAGCCATTTCTGATGCAACAAAGGAACAGCTTTGGGAAAACAGCAGGGCAAGAAAGCAGTTACGAAAAGAAATGCTTCCTTATGAGGAAATGCTTCTGCTTCTCAATAAGCTGCAGGAAAAACAGATGGAAGCAGAACTTTATCAGGAAGGGTATCAGGAATTTTTTCAAGACCACCAGACATACCAAAACCTTCTTGGGCAGTTAAAAGAAATGGGATATTCCTTGTCTGAGGCAGAACAGACAGACGCTTATTTCTTTGAGAAAGAGGAGCGTTTGCGGATTGAACGGAAAAAAATCTTAAAAGAAAAAAGGATTGCAGAGCGTCTGAGTGAAAAAGCAGAAGAAAAAGAAAACTTGGAAGCACAACAGAAGGAAAAGAATAGGGAAACGTCTGCAAGGGGCAGAGGAAAAGGAGGGTAAATGACAGTAGAAGGACAACGGTATCTGGAAGAATGCCGGAAAGTTTTAAAAGAAGAACAGATGGACGCAGTTTCTATGGGGCTGGATTTTGGTCTTCCTGTTTCGGATATCCAGAAGGTAGTTAAGAGTAACCAGGAAGCCCCGGTGATGAAAGCAATCATCATAGGGCTTATGGAAGGGATTGGGGAAATCGACTTTTTATGTGAAGGAAATTATAACCAGTTCCAGGTACGGGAAATCGTAGAGGGCTTAAAAAACGGGCTGGATCTGGAAGAGGTGAAAACCTATGCCGGAAATGAACTGCCGGCCAGCCGTATGCGGACCATGCGGATACAACTGGAAGAGTCAAAGGCAAAAAAAGAAGTTCCGAAAGATGAAGAAATGCGTTCTTATATGAAAAATCTTATGGGGATCATGGAACAATCCATTCAGCAGTTCCAGGAAAGCAATGACCGTTTTACAGCCTTGTCCTCTCTGGTAAAGGAGCATGTTGTTGAAGAGAAAAACCAGGAGATTAAAGACCTGTATGAGAACCTGCAATATAAAGATAAAAACATACAGGAATTAAAAGAAAAGCTGGCAAAGAAAGAGCAGGAAATTCAGGATCTGAAAAAAGAAGCAGAAAAATACAGGGAAAAAACAGAAGCTGCTTCCAGGGAAACAAAAGTGGTATTGGAAGAAAAAAGCATACAAACAGCGGAAGGGCTGCAAAAAAGTAAGCGCCGGCTGCTTGGGATTGCCATGCTTGGGAAAAAAGTACCCAAAAGTGTTGTGGAGAAAATTCTGGAATATAACCTGTCCGCAGAACAGTTGGAAGAAATCCGTCAGTGCGTAGAAAGTGGGCTGGCAGATGCAGAAATTCTTCAGGTGATGGAGAACAGCCCTTCACCAGAGAGAATGAAAAAAATGCGGGAAATTATCCTTTTGATGCGGAAACGGAAGGCGGGTGTGTAAATGGCAGAACTTGAACATGTGGTAAAAACATTTTCCCTTTTGGAAGCTGCCGAAAAGGAACAGCCCTTTCTTACCAGGGAGCAGAAACAGGATTTGTACCGTATTGCTTTTCATAAGGAGTCTATGGAAGAGGTAGAAAAAATTATTTTGCAGTTACAGGTGCCTCATGCAGGAAAGGAAGAAAAAGAGCGTATCCTTTCCCATTACCTTGAACCGTTTTTTCAGGTTCCGGAAAATATTTTGCAGATTGAGAATTATATTTTTCAGCTTCAATATATGACCTATGAAAAGGAAAAAGCAAACCACATGCTGGAGGCTCTCTTAAAACAGGAAAATATCCAGTATGACCTGGAAGCCATGCTTACAGAAGGAAAAATAAAGGCGGCTGTTCCAGTAAAAAAGGACAGGGCAATGGGATAGGAGGGAGAGCATGAGTGAAATACAAGATGCGGCGCAGATCATTAAAGTTTCCTTTGAAGGCGCAGAAATCATTCTGAAAATGGGAAATACAGGCTGGCAGTTTGTAAAAGATATTTGTGCGGTATTTAAAAAAGTTCTGGACCAGGAAAAACTGTCAGGGAAAACTTCTGTACAAAAGCTCCTGAAAATGGGAGGCGATTTACAGGTTTTCCGTTTTGAAACAAAAGACCTGGAGCGGGTAAAAGCCCTGGCAAATAAGTATGGGATTTTATATTCCATTTTGCCGGATTTGAATGAGAAGGATGGTATGAGTGAAATTTTGTTCCATTCCCAGGCAGCACCCCGTATTCAGTCCATGATGGCAAAAATTGAACATTCCAATATTGGGACGTTAGATGAATACTATGAAAATGCAGAGCCGGATAAGGTGGAGCAGTTGGTAGAAGAAGTAAAAAAGCCTGCCCTGCCGGAGCCGAAGGAGTGTGAACTGGTTGCGCGGGAGCTGGCGAAAAACCAGGTGGAGAAGATCAGTGATGTCCGTTCCCGTCTGAATATGACCTGGCTTCAGATCTGGCCGATTATCTGCTACATGGAAGAACAGGGGATTTTGGAGAAAGGGAAGGAAGGTACGGTAACACTGACCAGGACACCGGAACAGATGGAAGAATTGGTAGATTCCCAGCAGTGGAAACAGTTGTTTGGGGAAGAGGAAGCCCAAAGACGCAGCACTGGAAGCAGCCAGGAAACAGAAGAAAAGATGCAGGTCATTCAGCGTATCCAAAAGGAGAAACGGAACAATCCAGGTGTGAATGCCATTACTATAGACCAGAAGCTGGTATATGAAGAAACAGAGCATCATATCAAAACCAGGATTCCGTACCGTAAGAATGAATTTATCTGGCTGGATAAATCGGAAATTAGCTGGATTAATGACCATAAGACGATTTTTGCAGGATTGGAAAAGAAGAAGGAGTATGCAATTTTAGACCTGGAGGACCGATTTCTTAGAAAAACTTCGGGGGAAGATTTATATAGGGAAAGCTATGACCCGGTACACAGGGAACGTGCCAGACAGGAGCAGGAAAAGATACGCAGAAGAAGGGAGCAGAATTACAGGAAGGCACAACAGAACCTGGAAGCAGGGAAAAGAACCATACAGGGGCGAAGGAGGTAGAGAACCGGAGCAATTCAGAAAAAGAAGAAACAGTCCTGGGGCATGTATCTTATTGGTGGCATAGCTTCCGGCTATGGAGGTTATCTCTTGAACGTGTGTTATCAGCCCGGAAAGGATATCAATTATTTTTTAAACCGTCTGGATCAGGTGATGGTAGCCCCGTTTGCCAATTATTGGAACGAAACTTCCTTAAAAGCAATCATTTTGGGGATTTTTGTATATGTGATTGGTATGGTCATGTATGTCACCAGCCGGAAAAACTATATGCCGGGACAGGAATTTGGTACCGCTGTTTTTGCAGATCCGAAAAAAGTGGCAAAGCAGTTTGCGGATAAAGATGAACACAATAACCTGATCTTATCCCAGAATGTCAGGCTGTCCATGAATACCAGAAAGACCAGGAGAAACCTAAATGTCCTGGTAATCGGAGGAAGCGGCGCTGGAAAAACCTTGTTCATGGTGAAACCCAATCTCCTTCAGTTAAGCAGGGCTTCCCAGATCATTACAGATCCCAAAGGGGAGATTTTAAGATGCTGCGGAGGTATGCTGAAAGCGCATGGATACCGGATACGGGTGCTGAACCTGGTGGAAATGGAGCAGTCTAACGGATATAATCCATTCCGCTATATCCGCTCTGAAACAGATATTGTAAAACTGGTTACCAACCTGATCAATAATACCACACCGAAAAACGCACAGCCCAGTGATCCATTCTGGGAGAAAGCCGAGTCTTTGTACTTGCAGGCCATTTTTCTTTATGTGTGGCAGGAGTGTGAAATGGAGAAAAGGAATTTCCGTATGGTTCTGCAGCTTTTGAATGAGGCGGAAGTCCATGCAGACGGTTCCCCTTCTGATTTAGACCGGCGTTTCCGCAGACTGGAGAGAAAAAAGGGAAGCAATCACCCTGCTTTAATCCAGTATAATAAAGTGGTCCGGGGTGCCGGAGATACGGTAAGGAGTATCATCATTTCCGCAAATGCAAGGCTGGGATTGTTACAGAACCCACAAATTTTGCGGATTCTGGATCATGATGAAATGGAGATTGAGGAGATTGGGCTTGGTGTTGACGGGGACAGAAACCGGAAGACTGCACTTTTTTGTGTAACGCCGGATTCGGATAAGAGTTATGCCTTTTTAATTGGTATGCTTTATTCCCAGATTTTCCAGGAATTGTATTACCAGGCAGACTTCCATTACAATGGAAAACTTCCCATTAACGTCAATTTTATGCTGGACGAATTTGCCAACGTGCCATTGCCAGATGACTACTGCAGCCTCCTTAGTACCATGCGTTCCAGGAATATTTCATGTACCATTTTTATCCAAAACCTTGCCCAGATCAAGGCTTTGTTTGAGAAAACCTGGGAAACCATACCGGGTAATTGTGATTCTCTGGTATATCTTGGTGGGAATGAACAGTCCACGCATAAGTATATCAGTGAGTCCCTGGGAAAAGGGACCATTGATAAAAAAAGCAGTGGGGAAACCAAAGGCCGGCAAGGGAGCAGTTCCCGGAATTATGATGTGCTGGGGCGTGAGCTTTTGACACCGGACGAAACCCGAAAGCTGGATAACTCAGAGTGTATTTTGTTAATCAGGGGTTGTGATCCTATTATTGATAAGAAATACAATACTTTTGCACACTCCAGATTTTCGGAAACAGAAGATGGCGGGGCTGCGCCTTATATCCATGACAGAATGGCTGCCCAAAAACAGGCGGTACAGATTTTAAGTGAAGAATCCCTGGATTATTATAAGAAGAAAAAGGAACAGGGAGAAGATGTTCAGATTGTGGAACTGTCTTTTGATGAAATTTTTTCTTATGAGCCTATTCCTAAGAAGATTTTTTCGGAGGAAGAGCTGAAAGAGAACCAGAAGAAGAGAACGGTAGAGGAGGTGAGGCCGCCGAAGAAAACGGAAAAACCGGTACAGACAGAGGAAGAAAAACTTTCTGAATTATTGGAAAGCCATGTTTATAATGAGGAACAGTTGGGAGAAATCATGCTTGCCATTGGTGCTGGAATTTCGTATGATAAAATCCTTCAAATGGCAGATACAAAAAACAGTGCTGAAAAGATGAAGGAAATCCGTAAAAAATTTACAAAAGAAACAGCCTCGGATTAAAGAAGGCAGATTTTTGGAAACCTGTAGTTTTTGCATTACGCAGGGCAGGTTTTCAAAAATCTGTCTTTTTGCGTAATGCGGTATTAATCACATGAAAAGGAGTAAAAAGATATGAAGATCAAAGAGGTTATCAGAAAGAAACAGAACCGCTTGAAAAAATCTCTACTGGGAGTCCTGGCAGTAAGCGCTGCCACTGTTTCCCTGTTCCCCCAGACTGTCATGGCTTCCGGGGTAAGTGACGTGACACAGCCGCTTATGAATTTAAAGACACTGGTGATCAGTATTATCGGTGCGGTGGGTGTGATTATCCTGGCAAAAAACGTGATGGAATTTGCACAGGCTTACCAACAGCAGGACAGTTCTTCTATGAACAGTGCCATTAAAGGAATTGTTGCAGGGCTTATTATGGCAGCCATTTCCTCCGTTCTTACTTTCCTGGGAATTAGCTAAAACCATTCTTCTTTTTGAGATAAGCAGATAAGAAGAGAGGTGAAGTGATGTTTAATTTAGGAGAGGCGATCCTTGCACTTTTGGAAATCGTGTTTGGATTTTGGAATAACCAGGTCAGCCTCGTATTTGAACTTTTAGGACAGTCCCCTACCGGGTTCAAAGGAGGCGGGCCCTGGGGGATCATTGAAGGGATTGAACCCCTTTTTGTTGGGATAGGCTCTGCCCTGGTAGTCCTTTTTTTCGTCATTGGGTTTTGTGCAGAGTCGGTAGATATCCGGGAAGAAATCCGGTTTGAAGCAATCCTCCGTATGTTTATCCGGGTTGCCATTGCACAGTGGCTGGTATCTTATAACATTACCATTATGAAAGCCCTGTTTACTTCCTGTGGAAACCTGGTGGGGCATTTGGGGCAAAACCAGAGTGTGGAGTTATCCATTGACCCGGCGCAGGCAGAAGTGATCAAAGATTTGGGATTTGGAACCAGTATCGTGTTCCTGATACTTGCTGTTTTCCTGTCTTTAATCGTTATTATCTGTGGTTTCTTCCTGCTGTACAATGTTTATTTCCGCTTTTTGAAAATTATGGTAATTGTACCTTTTGGGGCGATTGCCAGCAGTACCCTGGCTGGAAACCGGGGGCTTAGCAATACCTTTGTAGCCTATATGAAATATTTTATCAGTGTCGTTTTTGAGGCAGTCACAATGGCGCTGGCAATTCTTTTGTGTAACCAGTTTATTTCCTCCGGACTTCCGACCTTTACCGGAGATTATGAGGACTGGGCCAAAACCCTGATTTATTTGGGGGAAATGACCTTTACGGTTGCGCTGACGGTAGGCACTGTAAAAGGAGCGCAGAACCTGACTTCCAGGGCACTGGGATTGTAGGAGGAAAGGATTGTGCAGGAAAAAGGGATACAGATGACACTATTTGAATATTTTCAGGACGCAGAATGCTTCAGCCTTAAAGAAGCAGTGGCTTGTGTAGAACAGGTAAAAGAGGTAAAAGAACCCAGTATCCGGGTAAGAATTTATGAGGGAATAGAAAAGGGGCTTTTTTCCAGGATAGCCAAAGGAGTCTATACGGTTACCAAAGAACAGGACGGAGAAGAGGTAACTTGTATGCTGGTTCAGGGAAATGGCAGGGATTTGAGCTTTTTAAAAGATAACAGTATAGATGCCATTATTACAGACCATGCTTATGACCTGAAAAAAAGCCTGAAAGGGGGAAACCGGGATTTTGCCGCCTATGAATGTTTTCAATATACGCAGGAAGACTTTGATGAAAAATACCGGGTGTTGAAAAAAGGGTGTTTTCTGGTAGAGTTCATGCCGGAAGAAAATGGGGAAAATTATGAATACCTCTATCAGATGAAAAAAATGGCGAAAGAAGCAGGACTTGAATATTATGCAAAAGTCGCCTGGAAAAAAGGAAATTTCGTTGCCAATACGGGAAGAAAATCTAAAAATACGGAAGAGATTGCATTTTTTACGAAAGGAAAAGCCAGGAATTTACGCCCAGATGCGAAAAAGGATAAGGCGGAGCCAGGAATATCCCACTATATGTCAGGCGCCAGGGGAATGCTTCCAACGGTCTTTGACATTGAACCGCCAGGGAAAAACTCCCGTATTCATCAGGCAGAAAAACCAGTGCAACTTTTGCAGCAGATCCTTGGATTTGTAACAGAAGAAAAGGAGTGGGTACTGGATCAGTTTGCAGGTTCGTTTTCCCTGGGGGAAGCAGCACTTTTAAATGAACGGAATGCAATCTGCATTGAAATTAATGAAGAATATTTTGAAAAGGGAAAAGAAAGGCTTCTGTCTGCAAAGAGCAGGAGCCGGTAAGAAGGGAGGATATGTAAATGGAACAGGAAGAAAAACTCAGCCTGGATTTTGGCAATGGGGAGATCTATGAGGTCTGGCTGGAAGTTGCAACTTATCCGGCTGATAAAAACATCAAAGTTTGTGTGTTTACGGAAAAAGAGGAAGAGATATGGAAACTTTTTGAATTGACCACAGATATGGGAATTCCGCTGGAAAAGAACCAGACCTTTTTGCTCCCAGGCTATGATCTGGAGCAGATCGTAGAATTTATCAAAAAAAACGGGCTTGGACAGTTAAAAGAAGAAATTTGCTGTTCTGGTTGTATGGAATATCCACTGTTTGAATTTCAGGAAGAAACTTTAAAGAAATTGGACCCGGAGGGATATGCAGCCTATGAGCAGGCATACCAGGAACGGGGAGAAGTAAAAAATCCAGAATTTCAAAAGGAAATCAAAACAGCAGATTTTCAATGGGCGTATGAAACCGAAGAACTGGCATTGCGGGTAGATTATTACGCAATGAACCAGAACCTTTATGTGGAACTGTATAGTAAGGAAGATGGGGCGTGGGAACCGTTTTCAGATTTGACCGTAAACCTTCCCGGATATTGCCTGGAACCTGGAACTGCCTGTATCAGCGGTGATTTTAGTAAGGAAAATATCCAATTTATTCAGGAGCATGGACTGGGAACTTTGCTTCCCTGGAAGGCACAATCCGGTATGGGGCAGTACGCGGTGGTGAAATTTCATCTGGAGGAGCTGCGTAAGTTTGACCAGGCTGGGGTTGCCGCCTTTTGCAATCAACATGGATTACAGAAAACCATGCAGGAAGAGCGAAGACAGAGCAGATAAAAAACAGATACAGGAGGTTATGTATGGAGATTGAATTAAGTGAGGACCTACAGCATTATAAAGAATCCCTGGTTCTAGGACTTACAGCAAAACAGTTTTTGTTTTCGGCATTGGCATTGGGCGTAGGAACTGGGATTGTCCTGCTTTTGTATGAAAAAATCGGGATTACTTTGAGCTGTTATGTGGCAACCCCTTTTGTTGTACCTCTGGCACTGACTGGGTTTTATAACTATCATGGGCTGACATTCTGGCAGTTTGCAGGGAAGATGATTTATTTTTCCTTTTTTAACCGCCCTTTGGTGTATGGCTCTACGGAATCGGTGCAGGAACTGAAACAGATTTATATGGAAACCCGTCAGGAAGAAGAACGGGAAGTACAGCAAAGGAAAAAGGAACAGAAAAAAGAGAAGAAAGGTGGCGATGTCAACGTGGTGAAAAAGAAGGCAATCCGTATGGGAATTGTAACGGTAGTGATGATTGTACTTGGTGCGGCAGCAGCGGTGTGGTATAAGATGTACCGTTGACCAGAATATTCAATCAAGGCGTGAAATAGCGCCTGCTCTCCATTTCAGGAGAGGGATACACAGACATGTAGCGGCAGATGGAAGCTGCTGTGTTTGTGGTCCCATCTGCCTGAAAGGAGGAAATTAGAGATTGTCAATTTTTTCAGATAAGTTTGACCAGTTAAAAAAAGCAGATAAAGCAGTAAAATCCCCGAAATATCTTCAGGAAGTCATGGGGATTGGGAGAATTGCAGAAAATGGCATTTTTGAAGTAGGGAAGGGGATATATTCCAGGACATACCGTTTTTTGGATATTAACTATGTAACCGCAGGTGCAGAAGAACAGATGCGGATTTTAAAGCAGTATTGTAAGACGGTAAATGCCATTGATATATATTTTCTTATTACCATTTTTAATCGGAATAAAAATATGCAGGATTTCCGGGAGCATGTACTTTTCCAGGAAAAAGGAGATGGTTTTAACTGGCTGCGTGGAAGTTATAATCAGATTATTGAAAAGCGCATTGTAGATGGAAGGCAGGGGATTGAGCAGGAAAAACTGCTGACTGTATGTGTAGAACGGAAATCCTACGAACAGGCAAAAGCATTTTTTGCCACTTTTGAAGCTACCTTAAAACAGAACTTTGGAGAACTTGGTTCCTGCATTGAAGAATTAAATGCAGAAGAGCGGCTGCGGGTACTTTTCAATTTTTACCGTATAGGGGAAGAAGAACAATTCTCCTTTGATTTCAGACAGGCGTTAAAAAAGGGCGGTGATCCTAAAAATGATATTTCACCAGGGTATATGCAGTTTTACCCAGGTTATTTTGAAACGGAACGGAAAAAATGCAGGGCATTATTCATTAAAAAATATCCGTCTTCTTTATCGGATACCTTTTTAAATGAGATTACCAGTCTTCCGGTTCATAGCATCACTACAATCTGCATTGTACCAGTACCAAAAGAACTGGCAAATAAGGTTCTTCAGAAGAAATATCTGGGCATTGAAAATGATATTTTAAAGCAGCAGAGAGTCCGTAATAAAAATAACGACTTTTCCAGTGACATTTCTCATATCAAGAAAGTCCAGAAGGAGAAGATTGTAAATCTTATGGACGACGTGCGGGAAAATGACCAGAACCTGTTTTATACAGGGGTTAATTTCTTGATCATGGCAGAGGACAAAAAGGAGTTAGACAGTGTAACCGAAACCATTAAAAATATCGGCAATGGACGCATGTGCCAGATTGAAACCCACTATTATCAGCAGAGGGAAGCTATGAATACCATACTTCCAGTGGGAAACCGGCAGATCAGCACAATGCGGACCATGCTCACCAGGGATATTGCAGCCCTTCTTCCCTTTAATGTACAGGAATTAAACGAAAAGTCCGGCGTCTGCTATGGCATTAACCAGGTTTCTCATAACCTTTGCATTGGAAACCGGAAAAAACTGGCAAATGGAAATGGAATGGTATTCGGTGTCCCCGGCTCCGGAAAATCCTATTTCAGTAAGTCGGAAATGCTGCAGGTGTTCTTAGGAACAGATGATGATATTATCTGTATCGATCCGACACTGGAATATTTTGATATTGCAGAAGCCCTGGGAAACCAGGCGGCAATCATTAACCTGTCTACCTATACAAAGAATTACATCAATCCTTTGGAGATGGATGTCTGGGCGCTGGATTTAAACGATTCCCAGGGATATATCCGAGATAAAGGGGAATTTATGCTGGGGCTGTGTGAACAATGTTACGGGGATAATCTAAACAGCCGCCATAAATCCATTATAGACCGTTGTGTACGAAAGCTGTATATCGACATTGCAAAGGCAAGGGAAAAGCATATCCCTACCATGTCAGAATTTTATGAGTTATTGTTGGAGCAGCCAGAAGAAGAGGCAAAGGACATTGCTTTATCGTTGGAGCTGTTTGTAAATGGCTCTTTAAATATTTTCAATAACCATACCAATGTGAATGTACAGGCAAGGTTCATTGTCTATGGTACCAGGGACCTGGGGAAAGAGCTGGGAGCCATTTCCACTCTGGTCATGCTGGAAAATATCAGTGCCAGGATTGCAGAAAACGCAAAGAAAGGAAGGGCAACCTGGCTTTATATAGATGAGTTCCATACGGTTCTTGACCGGGAGTATAGTGCGAAATTTTTGTTCAGCCTCTGGAAAAAAGTGAGGAAGCAAGGGGGACTATGCACAGGAATCACCCAAAATTTGGTTGATATGCTGCAGAACTATACAGCCATGACCATGCTGGGGAACAGTGAGTTTATTGCCCTGTTAAAGCAGTCCAATGTAGACAGTCAGGAATTATCCACTGCAGCAGGAATTCCAGAAGCACAATTAAAATATGTAGATAATTCTCCTTCCGGTACGGGGATCATTAAGTATGGAAATACCTGTATTCCATTTGATAACCGTATGGAAAAAGAAGCCAATCCGCTGTATGCGCTTTTCAATACCAACCTTCACGAAAAGGCGTTGCAGACAAAGCAGGAGTAATGTAATCTGAAAGGAACTTTTTCTTTTATCTGTAAAGGAAAAGGTATGACAGACGAGAAAAAATTAGGCAACAGCAAAAATTATAAGTCGGTAAAGTAGAAAAAGGATAGGACAAAAAGAGTGCAGTTCTTTTATCAGGCACTCTTTTTGTATATCATGGGAAAGGTGGCAGAATGGCTGAAACATATCAAATAGAAATGAATTTAGAACAGTTGGAAAGACTTTTAAAAAATCTGCCGGAGGGAATTATGCTGGAGATTTGTTTTGGAAAGGAAGAACATGGAGAAGACACATAAAATAGATGTGGTAAGTATACGCCTGGTGGAAGAACCTCCTCTATACAGTAGTAAAGAATTAAAAAATCCCTGTGATGTGGCAGAACTCTTTCAGGATTTTTTAAAAGATTGTGACCGGGAAATGTTCTGTATTTTAAACCTTCGGACAAAAAACCAGGTTATTAATGTCAACGTAGTAGGTATGGGAACGTTAAATAGTGTACTGGTTCACCCAAGAGAAGTATTCAAATCTGCGATTTTATCCAATGCCAGCAGTATCATTTTGGCACATAACCACCCTTCCGGTGATCCAGAACCAAGCAGGCATGATATAGAAGTGACAAAGCGATTGGCAGAAGCCGGCAATCTTATGGGGATTGAGGTGTTGGATCATATCGTGGTGGCTGAGAACCGGTATTTTAGTTTCAGGGAAGAAAACATACTGCCAGAATACTTTCAAATGGAAGAAGTAGCAGCAGAGCAATCTCTTCCTTATGTAAAGAGTGAGAAAGAGAAGGTACATTAATTATTGCAACAGTGAAATACATTGACTGGTTTTGACAGAACATGTATAATAAAATAAGAAACAGAAAATAAAAGTAGCTAAATAGACAAATATCGTCAAAGTGTAAACATAAAATTCTTGACGAACAGGTTGTATTATGCTATAATCCCAAATCTTGAAGGAGTATACATGGCAAAGAAAAAAGTTTATGCTGTAAAAAAGGGTAAGCAAACCGGTTTGTTTTATTCATGGAATGAGTGTAAAGAGTCGGTAAGTGGATATCCGGGAGCAGAGTATAAAGGTTTTGAAACAGAAGAGGAAGCGAAAAACTATTTAGAGAATAGGATACAAGAAATTAAAAAAGTAGATATAGAAGAGAACACAACAAACCAGTTAGTTGTATATGTAGATGGTAGTTTTGATGAGAAAATAGGAAAATATGCTTTTGGGTGTATTATTCTTACACCAAGAGGAGAAACTATTAGAGAATCAGGAAATGGAAATGAACCGGACTCTTTAGCAATTAGAAATGTTGCTGGTGAAATGCTTGGTGCTATGTATGCAGTACAATGGGCAATTAAGAATGGTTATCATAACTTAGAACTTCGTTATGATTATGAAGGAATTGAAAAGTGGGCTCAAGGAGAATGGAAGGCAAAGAATACACTTACTCAGAAATATGCAAATTTTATGAAGAGTAAATCAGATATTCTAAAAATTTCTTATCAAAAGGTAAAAGCTCATTCTGGAGATCATTATAATGAAGAAGCAGATAAATTAGCCAAAGCTGCTTTAACAGAAGGTAATGGGATTCCTAAAGTTAAAAGAGGCGATTTTTGGTTTACAGTTGAGGGAATTTCAGATGAAGATTTGTCAACAGTTATAGCACTTGCTGTTGATGAAATTGGAAAAGACAATCTAATTATAGATGAAAAAAAGATTGCTCATGGAAAAGCAGTTTCTTTAAAATGTAACAAAAGTAAAGATAGAGTAGTTGTGACACATTATCAAAAGCATAATAAAGTAGTAATGCAAGGAAGACCAGAAGTGTTATTTTCTACTATTATTGGATATATTACTGAATTAATAGAAGTAGAAGAAATTCCTAAAATTTTTAATGACACATATAATCTTAACATAGATAAAGACGAGGTTCGCTCTGAATTTCAGTTTTATATGCCAAATGCTTATGATAAGCTACCGTCTAAGAAAATGGAAAGATCTCTTCATCAGGCTGTGTATAATTTAAAGGTCACAGATGATATGTTTGATGGAACATATTTGGCTCAGCCGGCAATTCGTGTTGTAGAAGCACAATTAAAAATAGCATTAATAGAATGTGGTATTATACCAAATGCGCAGTACATCAAAGAAAATCATTTTGATATGTTTGATAAAATAGGTGTAAAATATAAGCTGAAACCAGAGAGATATGGAAATGCAAAGCCTGAGCAGGTAAAGTATATTGGAAATATTTATACGTTTTATAACAGCAATCGCCATCCAATAGAACATTGGGATGACCCTACAGCACCAATTGATACTACAAAGATGCTGGATATAAAAGGTGCTCATGATTTGATTAAAAGAGCATTGGCGATTATTGATGAATATTATGAAGTGATTTAGAAATTAGGAGAAAGGAGTAAGTTAGATGAATAACTTTGATATGATTGTGATAAGTGAAGAAAAAGAAAATATTCTTGTGGTTATGAAGACTAGCGAGCCTCCTTTTGATTACCTTGCAGAGATTGAGGCTTCGCTAAGGGAAAAACACTATATCGGTGTAGTAATGATTGATGAATTGCTACATAGTGGGAATACGGAAGAACGGTTTATTCAGGGATACTTTGATGGTGCCCGGTTTGACAGTGGGCAATTTGCCTTTGAGCTTGTTCCGAAAAAGAGCAAATTAAGGGAACCTGTTTGTTTTTACTTGCATCAAGACAGGGAAAGCCTTGAATATTCTATTTTAACGACCAGACAGCAGAAGCTGATTGAGCATGGCTGTATCATTTAAAAAGAAAATAAGAAGTAACACAAAGAGCATTATCGCTAAAAACGGTAGTGCTTTTTTTGTGCATAAAAAGGAGGTATTGCTACGTGGAAAAAGGTGAGATGGGCGAGAATGCCACCGGACGTTTGACAACGTATTATGTGGCAGAATGTATGGAATTTAACCGCTATGGAGAATACAGGGAGGATATCCACAGTGCAGAAGAGGCAGTAAAGATCTATCAGAGTATTCCTTCTGAAAGGTTGAATGCAGGAAAAGGAATTGGGCTTCATGTGGAGGAAGAAGATGGTATTCCATTGGAATTTTCCCTGGTTTATAACGGGGAGTTGGATGTGGATCTTTTGAGAGATATCTATGATCAAAACCAATACCCAGAGGTTTTTATAGCTGCCAGGGAACTGAGTGCTTATCTTCCGGAAACAAAAGTCATTGATACCAAAGGGCTTTTAACAGAGAAAACCTTGGAGGCTACTGTTTTTGCAGATGAAATGATTAAACTGGAAAAAAATCTTGACCCTGATTTTTACCATACCTTTTATCCGAAAGAAGCAGAACATAAGGAAGCTATTATATGGAAAGCCTTATGTCAAGACGGAAAAGAGGAATACAGCAGGTGGCTGGGAAGCAAGATATTTGAGCAGAAATCAGTGTTGAAAGAA
Organism: Ruminococcus sp. AM26-12LB; assembly: GCF_003480785.1. Lineage (NCBI taxonomy): Bacteria > Bacillati > Bacillota > Clostridia > Eubacteriales > Oscillospiraceae > Ruminococcus > Ruminococcus sp. AM26-12LB. The sequence goes on from NZ_QUJX01000010.1 coordinate 103,185, forward strand.
CAGGCAGACAAGCTAAAGACAACACTGGAACAGGTAAAACTTATTCCGCCGGTGGACTTGAAACCCTTTGTGTATGTGCGGATCAGTGAACACCCGGACATTCCATTGGAAGAAGCCATGCCATTAAATCAAGCGGTAGAATTGTTCGGAAAGCTGGATCGGCAGGCAGTGGAAGAGAAAGATATGGCAGGTTATTACAAAACACATTTTGAAATCTGTTTTCTCTCAGAGGGGGAAGTCATGTCTTATACCGGGCGCCAGGATTTTGGTGACGGGGAAGGAAATCTGCTGGATCATGTAAAAGCATTTGCAGATTATTATCTCCATACAGAAGAAGGGCAGCAGCTTATGAAACAGACCGCCAGGACAACAGAAGAATGGGAACATGAACAACAGCAAATGAGATGGGTACTGGAGGAGATGCTTCCTACCCTTCAGTATTTCTGCAACCTGGAAAAACTGGAAACAGCGGTTCTGGAAGAACAGGAAATAGAAAAGAAAGTCCCTTTACTGACGCAGGGGGACGCATCACGAAAAGCATATCAGGAAGCCATGCTTGCCTATATCCGGGAAAGCAGGATTGCATTAAATACAGGGAAGGAGCTGCCTTGTATGCCGGATATCCGGGATTTTGCAACTGCCTGTCCGGATAAATCATACAAAGAACAGGTTATGGAAGAGATACGACAGGAAGCAGAGTCATACGGTATGACCGTAGAAGCGTATGCAGCAAATGGATATGAGCCGCCAAAAAGGGGCGGCAGATAAAATTAGGAAAGGAGGCGGAGTTTTGGCCATGTAAAAGATATCTTCCCTCCTGAAAAAAATTGGATTTAGAAAAAACAGCAATAGAACGTATCCGCACTGCCAGCCAGATGTCCCTGCAACATTATGGGCTTCCTTTGGTAGTGACGGACAGTGGAGGAAAAGACAGCGCCGTATGCAGGGAACTGGTGCGGCGTTCCGGCGTGCCATTTGAACTGATGCACAACCTGACTACTGCAGATGCCCCACAGACTATTTATTATGTGAGGGAACAGTTTCAGAAGGCAGAACAGGCCGGTATAACTTGTAGTATCAATAAACCTTACTATAAAGGGCAGCGGATAACTATGTGGAGCCTGATCCCCATGAAAATGATCCCTCCTACCAGGACTATCCGGTATTGTTGTGAGGTTCTAAAAGAAAATGGTGGGGCTGGGCGTTTTATCACCACAGGTGTCCGGTGGGCAGAAAGCCGAAAGCGGAGGAAAAACAGGGGGATTTATGAAAACTTTGTCCCAAATGGAAAAAAACGTGCCATTATTTTAAATAATGATAATGATGATACCAGGCGACTCTTTGAATCATGCCTGTCAAGGGGCAAACACGTATGCAATCCCATTGTTGACTGGAGTGACCAGCAGGTCTGGGAGTATATCCAGGCAGAGAAAATACCCATGAACCCTCTTTACGAAATGGGATTTCACTGGGTTGGCTGTGTAGGCTGTCCTATGGCAGGAAAACAAAGATACCGGGAGTTCCGCATCTTCCCGACCTATGAGAGGGCTTACCGGCGGGCTTTTGCTAAAATGCTGGAGTTAAGGAAAGCTGCAGGAAGGCAGTGCAATTCCCGCTTATGGTCAGATGTAGATGCTTTTTTCCGTTGGTGGATGGAGGATCCTGGTATCCCCGGACAGTATGAATTGTCCTTTCATGAAGATACCAATGAGATTTATTATGACTATTTGTAGTGGAAGGGAGGAGGAATTATCGCAAAATATCAATTATCTTTTGGACTGCAGTATGAAGCCTGGATGCTGGAAATCCGTATTCCGGACTGGCTGGAGTTTCCTTCTAAGGAGCAGGCACTAAAATATGGTGAGCAAGCTGAGGTTTCCGTTTTCTTAAAAGCGGAAGCTATTTTTTTGCTCTTTGATGGCAGTAAGGAGAAGATTTTACCGCAGCAGACGGAACTTTATCAGTTTTCCTACCTGAAAGAAAAGACTTATGACAGACTGGGACCGCCACTTTCCCCGGAAGACATAGACCATTTGGTAGAAGTGGGGGAATTGGAGCAGGTACTGTTCAGTGAAAAATATATCCTGACAGAAGATGATTACCAGGAATTTTCCGGAAACCTTATGGAAGCCTTTCAGGAATTGGAAAAGGAGTACGGTCCACCACCCAGAGAAAAGGAACAGGGGTATCTGTTTCAGGCGCTCTGGTATCAGGCAGAAGAATTAAACCCCGGAGAGGGGGACTGCTTTGGAGATTAAGGTAAAAAAAGAAAAAGAGCCGGAGCTGAAATTAAAAAAAGAAGCCCAGGTGACGGTGCATAAGAAAAATCCTATTTTATCTGCAAAGGAAAAGAAAGCTGCTTTTACCTCTAAGCCGGTGGCCGATCTTTTAGGGCAGAGAAAGAAAAAAGAAGGGGCAGAAAAAGGGAAACAGCCGAAGCAGGGCAGAGAAGCGCTGTTTGAAAAACAAAAGGAAAAGAAAAAGCAAGCCGGGAAAGAGGCAGCAATCCGGGGAGCAGCAGAAGATAGAAAACAAAATGGAAAGGCCAAAAGCACCGTATCTGTACCGGGAACCTTACAGCCGGATCAGATGAAACAGGGGGTAGCACCAAACAGTCAGCCCTCTGCTGGTTTCCAGGCGAAGGAACAGTATCGGAGGGAACAGGCTGCAAAGCTGGCGGAAACAAAAAAATCTTCCCTGGCGAAGCAGACTGCCATAAAAGGGGTACGCCGGGGAGAGGCTGCTATATTGACCCAGTTAGAGGGCGGGGAGGAAGTCAATGATTCCCTTTATGTCATGGGGACAGCAACAAAACCGGCAGAAAAGCTGTGGAAGGATCGGAATTATAGAAAGGCAGAGCAGGAATTAAAGGTAAAACAGGCAGATGGGAAGATCACCAATAAGCAGTTTTACAGACAAACAAGAGCAGTGAAAAAGAAACATATGGAGAAACAGAAAAAACAGGCAGTCCGGCAGAGAAAAATCCAGTATATGATCAATAAGCTCACCGGAAATGGGCAGCAGGACAGTTTGGCACAGGTGGCAAAAGATATTGTAAAGATGAAAGCCTCTGTGTTTATGCTGAAGGTGGTCCAGTTTGCCGGGGCGCTTTTGGCTCCGCTGTTCAGTATTCTTCTTGTGGTGGCAATCCCTGTAGTGATTATCTTTTTCCTCTTATACTGTTCGCCACTTGGTGCGTTCATGCCAAATCCGTCTGAGGAGAACCCTACCGTCCGAGAAGTTTTAAGCGGTTACTACATGGACTTTAATACAAAACTTGGACAAAATGGGGAAGATGGGGCAGTTACCTATCTCCATGAGAAAAACGGGAATTATGTGAGTAATTACTATGATACTTTAATGGTTTATATGGTGAAGTATGGAACCGGGGATATAGGTGTGGATATGGATCAGCGGCATAAGGACAAGCTGAAGGAAATCTTTGATGAAATGAACAGTTTTGAAAACACGACCATAACCACCACCATAAAGGCAGGGGAAAGCCTGGGAAATGTTGTCACCAGCGGTTATTGCCAGTGCAGTATCTGTTGTGGACAGTGGGCAGGAGGACCTACAGCCTCCGGTGTCATGCCAAAACCGGACCATACCATTGCAGTAGATGCACAAAACCCCTTTGTCCCTATGGGAACCAGGATCATTATGAACGGGATTGAATATACCGTAGAAGATACCGGAGCATTTGACCGGTATGGAGTACAATTTGATGTTTTCTGTGCAGATCATGCAACTGCGTCTGCCTGGGGACATCAGACTTTTGAAGCGTTTCTGGCAGATGGGGACGAAAATGAGATTACGGTAACAAAGAAGGGCTGCTACGTCAAGAACCTGAATTATGAGGACTATATTGCACTTGGAAAGCTGACCGAAAAAGAAGAAGAACTTTTAAGGGAAGTCATGAGTGAGGAATTCCGAAATGAGATCCCTTCCTTTGGCGTAGGAAGTGACGTTGCAAATCTGGCACTGACGAAGGTAGGCTGCAAATACAGTCAGGAACACCGGTATGAGGAAGGATATTATGATTGCAGTTCCCTGGTACAGCGGTTGTATCAGGAGGTAGGCATTTCCCTTCCGGCGATTGCCTCTACCCAGGGAGAATTTATGGTAACACATGGGTTGGAAGTTACAGAAGGCGAACTGGAGCCGGGAGATCTGATTTTTTATTCTTATGAGCAGAATGGGCAGTTCCGCAATATTTCCCATGTGGCAATTTATGTTGGTAATGGCAGAATGGTACATGCAGCCAACAGCAGACGTGGAGTAGTGAATGACCCGTTCAATCCGTCGAACATTGGGCTGTATGGAAGACCCAGCCGCTTGCAGTAAGAAAGGAGAAGCATGGACGAAAAAGAATATGAAGTGACCATAACAGAAGTCCTGGAGAAAAAAGTAAGATACCGGGGCAGGAATGAACTGGAGGCAACTGCAAAAGCAGAAGCAGATTATTATGCAGAAAAAATCGTGCTGGGGGCAGATGATTTTTCCTATCGTGATATTTCTGCAAAAGAACTGGTACCTGTAAAAGAAAGAAGGAACAGCAGATGAAGCATATCACAAAAGTACGGGAACTGTATGAGGAAACCATACACTGGATTTCAGAGTCGGAGTATTCCTGGAAAAATTTCCTTTCCTGCATGGGGCGCTTGTATCAGTTGGACTTCTTAAATACCTGTATGGTATATGCCCAGCGCCCAGATGCGTCCGTTCTTGCAGGATATGATGCCTGGCTGGAAATGGATTTGCCGGTTGCCAGAGGAAGTAAAGGAATTGCAGTATTTCCTTCCAAAATTTTCGGGGAAGGAGTTACCCATGTTTATGATATTCAAGATGTAAAGGGACAGGGAATCCGGCCCTGGAACTGGCAGGTGAATGGGACAAACCGCAGACTGCTGGCAAGGGAGCTGTTCCCGGAAATCTACGAACAGGAAAAAAAGTTTAAAAATTCTTTAGACGCCTTTACAAGAACAAATGTTTGGTTTATGATAGAAGAGGAAGATGAAATTTTAAAATCCTTGCAGAAGCTGGCTGTCCTTATCGGAGAGGGACAGGAGGTAAAAGAAAACCAGATTACAGAGTTTCTTGTAAACAGTGTCTGTTATGCGGTGAAAAGCCGCTGCGGTATCCGAGATGACACCCTGGATTTTTCTTTTATCTGCGGTTTTTCAGAGAATGAGGAGGTTCTGTACCGGACAGGACGGTTAGTATCCCATTTATCTGGGCGGATTGTGTTACAGATTGCAAGGACCATGAAGAACATAGACCTTGAAAGGAGGCAGTATTATGGAAGGGATCGCAGGAATCCAGTACAGGGAAATGAATGGCGTACAGATACCAGTCTTAGAGGGCGTGATGAGCGAGGAGAAGATGCTGGCGTCCCTGAACCGTTACGGCAGGATCGCAGCACAGGAAATGAAGAGAACGGACCAGGCACAATACGAAATGATGCTCCTGTCCGGGAAACTGATGGAGCGGCTTATGAAAATCCAGACAGAAGCGGAGGAATACCACGAGAAACTGGCAGAAAGTTTTCTGAAGACCTGGACCAGGGAGGACAGGATAGACCCTTACAACACGTTGGAAATGACCAACCTTCGGATACAGGCGGATATGGAAGCACAGAAACAGGTTATGGAGGAGATCATTCAGCTCAGGATCGGATAAAACAGGAAAAAACAGAAGAGGATACAGAGAAAGGAACTGCTTCGGCGGTTCCTTTTCTGTCTGGGGAGATAGAACCTGCACAGCCGGAAAACTGGCAGAAAGAGAAAATTCTTCTGGAAATGACGGAGCAGGAGATACCATATAAAATTTATGAGTTTTACCGGAACAATCCAGAGGAAACAGACCGGGAAGCTTATCTTTATGAATTGTATGGAGATGTAAAAAGAGAAGCCCATACAAAAGACGGTATCCTGACCGCAGAAAGCGGTTCCAGTGGTTTTTATATCCTTTGGAGTGAGGGAACTTCCATGAAGGAGGCGTTCTGGTACTGGGACGAAGTTTCTTTGGAAATTGGGAAACGGATTGAAAAAGGGACCTATCTTCCTTTGTTATCTGTATCGGAGGAAGCCTTAGAAAATGGGGAAGAAACAGAGGAAGAAACCTTACAGCCAGAGAAAGTGCAGGAAGTGATTGAGGAAAAGGAACCAATCCCATTAGAAGAGATTGGCATAGCCTTTTATAAACAGAATATCCAGGCGGATATTTTAAAGAAAATGCTCTGTCTGGTCTATACGACCAATCAGCTACCGGAAGAAAAAGACCATTTTTTGAAGATGCTTTTGCTTCGGGAAGTACCGGAAGGCCAGCCTTATTATCTGGTGCGGACAGAACATGGAAGCTATGAGCTTTGTATTCAGGAAAATGGGATTAAGATCACCCTGCCGGAAAGCCAAGATTTTCTGCAGGAACTTTCCTGGGATCAGTTTGGCGGGCTTACTGCACATCTGGCAGAGGAGGACCAGATTGCCTATACCGAAGATTCAGAAACCTTAGAGCAGCAGGAGAATATGTACCGTCTGCTTCCCTGGTTTCCGGCATTATGGGAAGAATATAGCGAAATTCTTAAAAAGGAAGAGCTTTGGCAGGAAGGAAGAACCTCTGTCCAGACAGAAGGCAAGGAAGAAGCCGGAGATTATTATTACCCAGAAGGGTGGTTGCAGTTTACCGGTGGGGATAAAAGCCGGTATCAGAAAAATATCCGGGCAATCCGTATCTTAAAAACACTGGAGCAGGAAGAGAGAAATGCCACAAAAGAAGAACAGGAAATTCTTGCGGGGTATGTAGGGTGGGGCGGGCTGCCAAATGCTTTTAACAGTAAACGCCCGGAGTGGAAAAAAGAATATCAGGAATTGAAGGAACTGTTGACCGCAGAAGAATACGCCCAGGCAAGGGCCAGTGTCAACAGTTCTTTTTATACGCCGCCGGAAGTCGTGCGGGGTGTTTATAAAGCCCTGGAGCAGTTTGGATTCCAGAAGGGAAAAATTCTGGAACCGGCTATGGGGATTGGAAACTTTTTTCATGGTCTTCCGGAAAGTATGCAAAAATCCCAGCTTTATGGCGTGGAGATTGATGCCATAAGCGGAAGGATTGCACAAAAGCTCCACCCTTCAGCCAGTATCCAGATTAAAGGATTTGAAAAAACGGAATTTGAGGATAACAGCTTTGATGTAATTGTAGGAAACGTGCCTTTTGGGGATTTCCGTTTGTATGATCCCCGATATAAAAAGATGAAGTTGAAAGTCCATGATTATTTTATCCGGAAAAGCATGGACCTCCTTCGGCCAGGAGGCATTTTGGCAGTGGTAACTTCAAAAGGGACGTTGGATAAAAATGACAGCGCTGTGAGAAAAAATTTGGCAGAACAGGCAGACCTTTTAGGGGCAGTCCGGCTTCCGGCAGATTCTTTTGGAAAGAGCGCCAATACCGCAGTTACCAGTGACCTTTTGTTTTTTCAGAAAAAAGCAGAGCCTTCGATTGGGGAGCCGATCTGGACTTATACAGGGCTTACGGAAGACATGGTACCGGTAAATGAGTATTATCTGGAACACCCGGAAATGATGCTTGGGAAAATGGTCTGGTTTGAACAGTTTTTCGGGAAAGATTCCAAATATACAGCCCTGGTCAATGAAGCGGAAGACTTTGACCTGGAAAAAAGAATTTTGGACGCAGTTGGAGAGCTTCCTAAAAACTGTTATGAAGAAAGCATAGCAGAAAAAAAGAAGGAAGAGCAGGACGTCTTAGCTGCTTCCCCAAAGATACCTAATTATACGTTTACGGTGATACAGGACGAAGTATATTACCGGGAAGGGGAGTCTTTATACCGGAGTCAGGCAAAGGAAAGTGTGAAGCGCCGGATACGTGCCATGCATAAAATCCGCCTTCTGGTGCGTGAAATTTTACAGATACAGCAGGAAAATTGTTCTGACCAGGAACTGAAAAAGGCACAGGAACAGTTAAACCGTTTGTATGATGCCTTTGTGAAAACGCATGGATATTTCTGTGACCGGACAAATAAAATGGCGTTCCGGCAGGACAATGATTATCCCCTGCTTTCTTCCCTGGAAGTAGTTGATGAGGACAAAAATGTAACCAAAGCCGATATTTTTTACAAAAGGACCATACGCCCCAGAGATGTGATAGATAAAGTGGAGAATGCCCAGGAAGCACTGCATATCAGTCTGTCAGAATATAACCGGGTGGATATTCCCTATATGCTCACCCTTTATCCGGGAAACAGGAAAGAAATGCTCCAGGAATTAAAAGGGTTAATCTACCAGAACCCTGTACTGGCAAAGGAAGAAGATCCCAATGCAGGGTGGGAAACCGCAGATGAGTATTTAAGCGGAAATGTGCGGCAGAAGCTCCGTACTGCAAGGATTTATGCGCAGAACAATCCCTTGTTTGTGGACAACGTGGAAGCACTGGAAAAGGTACAGCCAAAAGAACTAACAGCGCCTGAGATCAGTGTAAAACTGGGAACAACCTGGATTGAAAATGAGGATTACGAACAGTTTATCTATGAGCTTTTGGAAATCCCGGAGAACAACCAGAGAAACTATTGCGCTCATAGTGGCCATGCCCTCAAGATTGAGCGCTTAGATGCAGATATGTCTTACCATATTGACAGGGGAAACTTTTTTGGAGGAACCATTCGTACCAGACAAACCTATGGCACAAGATTTATGGATGCAATCAGCATTATAGAGGAACTGTTAAACAGCCGGATTGTGACCATAAGGGACCGGGTGCAGGAAGGGGAAAAAGTACGTTATGTGATTAATCGGAAGGAAACCATGCTTGCCAGGGATAAGGCGGAGCAGATAAAAGAAGCCTTCCGGGACTGGATTTTTAAGGAACCAAAGCGCAGAAAAAAATATGTGGATTTTTATAATGAAACCTTTAACTGCGACAGACAACGAAGCTATGATGGCTCTTATTTAAAACTGCCGGGACTGAACCCCCTGTTAAAGCTGCGTCCTTATCAGAAAAATGCTGTAGCAAGGGCATTGCTGTGTGGAGGAAATACCCTGCTTGCCCATACAGTAGGCGCCGGTAAATCTCTGGAAATGATCTGTATCTGTATGGAGATGAGGAGGCTGGGGCTGGCAACGAAACCCCTTCTTACCGTTCCGAACCACCTGACCTTCCAGATGGGGGCGGAATTTTTGCGCGCCTACCCAGATGCGAAGATCCTGATTACCAGAAAAGAAGATTTTCAGAAGGAAAACCGCAGGCGCATGATTGCCAGAATGGCAACAGGGGATTATGACTGTATTATTATCGGTCATACTCAGTTCCAGAGAATTGCCATTTCCCCTGACCGGCAAAGAGCCATGATAGAAGAGCAGGCAGAGCAACTGATAGAAGCCATTAACCGGGCAAGGGAAGAAGAGGGAAAGAACTGGTCCATAAAGCAGATGGAAAGCAGAAAGAAAAAACTGTTGCAGAAAATCGAAGAACTGAACAATGAAGAAATCAAAGATGATGTGATGTACTTTGAAGAAACAGGCGTAGATGCCTTATTTGTAGATGAAGCGCACCTGTTCAAGAACTTGGAAATTTTTACGAAAATGAACAATGTTGCGGGTCTGGGTTCCAGCGGTTCCCAGAGGGCTATGGATATGCGTATGAAAATCCAGTATATCAACGAAAAAAATCAGGGAAGGGGCGTCATTATGGCAACGGGAACCCCTCTGTCAAACTCAATGGTGGAACTTTATGTGATGCAGTTATATCTGCAGGAAAGGCGGCTTCACGAAAAGGGGATTTACCATTTTGATGCATGGGCTTCTGTGTTTGGGGAAGTTACCAGCTCTTTGGAACTGGCACCGGAAGGTACTGGTTACCGGATGCGGACCAGGTTTAATAAGTTTATCAATCTGCCGGAACTGATACACCTGTTTAAAGAAGTAGCAGACATTATTCTGCCTGATATGCTAGATATTAAGCGGCCAGAATTAAAGGACGGAAAATATAAGGTTGTAGTATCGGAAGCCTCTGATTATGTCAAAGAACGTATGCAGGAAATGGTGGAAAGGGCAGAAGCAATCCATAGAGGTGTGGTAGATCCAAAGGACGACAATATGCTCCGGATTACCGGGGAAGCAAGGCTTTTGGGTACAGATCCCCGGCTTTTGGACAGTTATGCTCCGGTAGATTCGGATTCCAAACTGAATAAAGCAGTAGAAAACATTTACCAGGAATATGTACAGTCCCAGGAACAGAAAGGAACCCAGATTGTTTTTTCGGATATTGGGACACCCGGACCTGGGAAAGCGTTTACCGTCTATGATTATTTAAAACAGGAACTGATTACCAGAGGTGTTCCAGAGGAAGAAATCTGTTTTATCCATGATGCAAAAACAGATGAACAGAGGGACCGTATGTTTTCCGATGTCAGAGCCGGAAGGAAACGGATTATTATAGGAAGTACCGAAAAACTGGGGGTAGGAACCAATATCCAGACCAGAATGGTGGCGGCTCATCATATCGACTGCCCCTGGAAACCTTCTGATATTGAACAGCGGGAAGGGCGCATTATCCGCCAGGGGAATGAAAATGAGGAAGTCAATATTTACCGCTATGTAACAAAGGGTTCTTTTGATGCTTATTTATGGGGCATTGTAGAAACAAAACAGCGGTTTATCAGCCAGGTATTTACCAGCCGGGAACTGGCAAGGATCTGTGAGGATATAGATGAAACCGTATTAAATTTTGCAGAAATTAAAGCGGTAGCTTCCGAAAATCCCCTGATTATGGAAAAAATACAAGTAGATAATGAAGTGGCACGTCTGAGAATTCTAAAAGCTGCACATGAAGGGAAACGGTTTACCCTGCAAGATGCGGTCACTTTCCAGTATCCGAAAAGGATACAAAGCCTGAAGGGAGAACTGCAATTACTTCAAAAGGATTTGGAGCGCAGGAACCAGGCTATGGAAGTACAGCCGGGGTTTGCAATCACGCTGCAGGGAAAAGTTTATGAAAAACACAAAGAAGCAGGTGAAGTTCTGCGTGGGATTATAGAAGGGGTAACAGCTTTTACCAGGCACGAAGTCGGTATATATAAGGGGTTTCAGGTATCTGTCCAAAATGATATGCTGGGACCGATCTTGTTCCTTCAGGGAGAGAAGGAGTATAGTGTGGAGTTAAAAAGCAGTGACTCCGGTAACATGGTCCGTATAGAAAACCGCTTGAATGCCCTTGATAAAGCAGTGGAGGACGTTCAAAAAGAAATTAAGACCTGCGAAAATGAGATAAAAAATGCAAAGCAGGAATATGAAAAGCCCTTCCCGTATGAGGAGCTTTTAAAAGAGAATATTACCCGGCAGATGGAGATTGATGCAGAACTGGAAATCAAGGACCAGGAGGAGTGTGTGGAAGTGCAGGAGGAAACTAAAAATCTTCCATGCCAGACAGCAGTTCGGTAACGAAAAATAGAGTAGAAAAGGAGATCACAATATGGAATATAATATCAGAGTATATAAACCGGAATTGAAACAGGAAGAAGGAAAAATCAATAACCTGAAAGGATTTGCTACCATTACCTTTGATGAGGCCTTCTGTGTGAAAAGCCTTGCAATTAAAGAGTCCTCGAAAGGAAATCTGTATCTCGATATGCCCCGTTACAGAGATTATGAAACAGGGGAGTATGTTCCTTTTTTCCGGTTTACGGATAAGGAATTTCAAAAGGAAGTGTTGGATACCGTAAGGGAAGCCTATGAGAATATGACAGAAACGAAAACAGACTGTAAGGGCTGTTGGGGAGAGGAAGAACTGTATTACAATCTGAGTGTAAATCCGGTACAGGGAAGCGATACATTTAAGGCAGATGTTGCCATTCGTCTGCAGGACGTATTGGCAATCCAGCAGCTTCATGTGATCCAGGCATGGAACGGAAAAACCTTTGTAGGTATGCCCCAGAAAAATTCTGCAAAAGGAGAACGGGAGGACATTGCCCATGCAGTCAATGCAGAATTTAAGGCAGATTTGGAAAGTGCAATTATGGACGAATACAATAAAAAGATGGAATATGCCAAAAACCAGAAACAGCAGCGAAGAGGGAGATAGGAGCTATTCATAAAAAGACTGGTATTTTTGGAACAATAATGGTAGAATGAAGAAAATATCAGCATGGGAGGAAACAGTATGCCAAGACGTAAAAAAGTAGAAAATCTTTCTCTTGAAGAAATGCTTATGAAGACAGAACAGGAGATTAAAACAACAGAGGCAGAATTAAAAGACCTGCGATTGAAAGCAAAAGAACTTAGGAAAAAGATTGAAGATAAACAGAAAGATGAAATCTTTAGCGCATTACTTGCTTCTGGAAAAACAGTGGAAGAGGTCATGACATATTTAAAATCTGGTAATGAAGAGAAGGCTGAATAAAATAATAGAGAAAAATGCCGTTACGGGTGATACTAAAACCTGTAGCGGCATTTTTCTTATTTAGGAGAGTCTGAGTTGATAAGCCAAATTTCAAAGGTACTGCCCACATGAAGGGTAGAAAACACGTGGATAAAACCATATTGTCGGCTGATAATGTCTTGCGCCAGATGAAGCCCAACACCAACTCCCGGAAAGTTTTTGACAGAAGGAGAGCGGTAGAAGCGTTGGAAAAGTTTTGGGATTTCCGATTCTTTGATGCCGATACCGGAATCAGTGATTGCTATTTTGGTATAGTTTTCCAGGGTAAAAAGTTCTATGGAAATATGTCCGTTTTCATTCGTGTATTTTACAGCATTATCCAGGATATTATACAGCGCTTCGGAAGTCCATTTGGGATCATGATACGCCTTAAAGTCTTCTGAATAATTAAAAGTTATTTGAATGTTCTTCTGATCAGCCGCTAAGACGATATTTTCCAGAGCCATGAGAATGGTGTCACCAATCGTTTGATAACTTGGGGATAGTTTTATCACACCTGTTTCCAAACGGGATATTTTTACAAGGGAAGAGATTAAAAATTCCAGCTTGTTCAGATGTGCGGTATTTGTGTGAAATAAAGTCTTTAGTTCCTGCGGTTTTGTAATGGCTTTTTCCATAGCGGACTCTGTCAGGCGCAGCGTAGTCATGGGGGTTTTTAACTGATGAGAAATATCAGAAATTAGCTGCTGGAACTGTACCTTTTCGGCATTTACAGAGTTTTTTGTGTTTTCCAATATACTGTACAATCTTCCTAAATGATGATTGATCTGTGATAGTAAAGTTTCGTCATACTTTTCATCAGGGGAAAAATAGGTTCCTTCAATCATACTGTCCAATGTTTTATGAAGTTCACAAGTAAACAAGGTGAGCTTGTGGAAAATCGTACAAAAGAGAATAAATACACAGATAAGCAGAAGGAAAGTGAAAACGGTAAAAAGTAAAAATACTTTAGGATCTGATGTAAGTGTACGCAATATGATACAGGTTCCTGAAAATATCAATAGAAATAGCAGGGAAACTATAATATATATTTTTTTTAAAGAAAATGTTTTTTTCATATCAGTCACCTATCCACATATATCCAGTTCCATAGATTGTTTTTATATAACGATGCCCGCTGGCTTCGATTTTCTTTCGGAGTCTGCTAATAGCAGTATTTAGGGAAGTATCACCTACAAAGTTTTCGGAGAAATCCCAGAGATGCTCAAGAAGCTGATCCCGCTTTAAAATATGCTTTTTATTCACAATAAAATATTGCAGAATACGGTACTCCAAAGGGGATAATTCCAGGGGAACTTTGTCCAGTGTCGCAGTCATTTGCGAGAAATTGATGCAGAGATTACCGTCTTCATATATGGTTTCCTTTTGTTTTTCTGTGATATATTTTGTTAAAACAGCTATTTTCTTTTGTAAGACGACAGGTGAAAAAGGCTTTGTAATATAGTCATCAGCACCCAGGTCAAATCCTTTCACTATGTCATTTTCTAAATCATTTGCGGTTAAAAAGATAATACTGGCATTTGATTTTTCTTTCAACTCTGAATATAATTCAAATCCATTTCCGTCAGGAAGGTTAATATCCAAAATCAGAAGAATGTAATGATACTGTTTTAAATATTCAAAGGCTTCTTTTGCATTATATGCAGAGTCAACAGTATAGCCCGCTGTCCGCAAGTTATAAGCCAGGGTATTATTTAAGGAGAAATCATCTTCAATAATTAAGATACGGTGCATAGTTTCCCACTCCTTCTGTTCTAAATTTCTAAGTTTTTCTATACTATAAAGAGCGTTTACGGTTTTCAAGATGTATTATAATTGTAAAAAATGCAAAAGTAAATAATGATTTTTTTCAGATAAAATATTTTTTTAAATGCACTAATTGTAATAATTTGGTAAGAATCTACGGATATACTAATAAGAAAAAACAGGAGGTACTAGATATGAAATGTAAAAAACTAGGGGTACTTTTGGCAATGGTTTTGGTAGGTGTTTCTGCATCGCCAACATGGACGGTATCGGCAGCGGAATCCCAGGATTTACCGCAACAGGTTCTTGATATTTCGAATGGTTCAGATGAAATTTACGGACCAGGCGCACCCATTGAGCATGTAGAAAATCCGGATGAGCGCTTTAGCAGCGGCGGGGTAGATCATACACACCAGTATATCGTATCGAATGCCTTGAAGATTTTAAATAATGATAAAGGTGCCAGTATCTTAAATACAAAGGCTGCTATGATATGTGAATATACAGATTGGCCAGATGTAGTGGGAAACGAAACCGATTATGGAACGTTTGCAGGACATTTCTATGATCCGGATACCGGAAAAAACTGGATGGGACAGAAAAATCCTACAGCACGAACCAGAGCAGAAACCTATTATCAAAGTGCAGTTGCAGCATATAAAGATGGATATACAGATAAGGCTATGGAATACATAGGAAAGGGAACACATTATGTATCAGATTTGAATGAGCCACATCATGCGTCTAACCTGACAGCAGTAAACAGTAATCATTCGGATTTTGAAAAGTATGTGGACAAACACCGTACCGAATATACCATAGCAGGGAACAGTTTTGGTGCAGATATTTATAGCAGCGCTGAGAATACAGCAGTAGGAGATATGCTTTATAGCGCTGCAAAAGATGCAAAAGCACTGGTTGGAATGGCACAGAATAAAGATACTTATGACTCAGCCGGAAATCAGTCAGTCCAAAATGCGATAAAGACAGTAAGTAAGTACATTTACAAATTTGGTAAGGAAGTAGGTATTTACTAAATAAGTTGATTTGTGGTGACGTCACACTTTAAAATCATAAAATATCGGAGAAAGGAGGAAGGGACAATGAAAGAACTGGAAAAGAAAATGCAGAATGAAAGCTTTGATGTAGAAGTACAGTATTGTGATTCAAGTGATTGTTTACATGATTGCCAAACAGCACCGAATTATTGCAATGCGCATATTACGGAGTTCTGGTAAGACGGA
This sequence comes from Ruminococcus sp. AM26-12LB, assembly GCF_003480785.1. Lineage (NCBI taxonomy): Bacteria > Bacillati > Bacillota > Clostridia > Eubacteriales > Oscillospiraceae > Ruminococcus > Ruminococcus sp. AM26-12LB. The sequence goes on from NZ_QUJX01000010.1 coordinate 118,619, forward strand.
GGAATGTTATATGGAAAAAAGAATTCAGGAAGAATTGTTTGATGTAGAAGTACAGTATTGTGATCCAGATGATTGTTTGCATGATTGTGAGGTTTCAGAGGGCTGGTGTAACACACATATTGTGCCATATTGGTAAAACGTAATTAAGGTGATTCTTGGCGTTTCACTTTTTTAATTAGTAGAATGAACGAAGGGAACATTTCCTCTATCATGAGATGAATGTTCCCTTTTAATTTTTTTGGGGGGGGAGGTAATAATTCAGTAAGAATTAGGGTTTATGATGAAATAAAACAAGGAGAGGTAAGAACAATGGAATTGGTAAAAACATCAAATTAAAAAAAATATTATCGTACTGGAGGGATTTGCGTAAAGGCATTAGATCATGTTAAGTAAATATATTTATAAATTTGGTAAAGAAGTAGGTATTTACTAAATGAGATGATTAGATGATTTGTGGTGACATCACACTTTAAAATCATAAAATATCAGAGAAAGGAGGACGGGACAATGAAAGAACTGGAAAAGAAAATGCAGAACGAAAACTTTGATGTGGAAATTCAGTACTGTGACCCCAACGATTGTGACCATGACTGTGAAACTGCATCTGGTCAGTGCAATACACATGTTACAAGTTTATTCTAATCAATTAGGCTTTAATTAGCAGATTAAAAGAAGGAAACTTTTTACTAAGGTAGAGAGTTTCTTTCTTTTTTTAAAAAAATTTTTTGCAATGTAATAATTGGGTAAGAATTAGATACTATGATGAAATAAAACAAGGAGAGATAAAAACATGGAATTAGTAAAAACATCAAATTTAAAAAAATACTACCGTACTGGAGAGATTTGTATAAAGGCATTGGATCATGTCAATCTTTCGGTTGAAGAAGGCGAGTTTATTGCTGTTGTTGGACCGTCAGGCTGCGGCAAGACAACATTATTAAATATGCTGGGCGGATTGGATAATCCGACAGAGGGAACGGTTCGGATACATGGAAAAGATATAACAAAAATGAAATCGGAAGAACTCACGGTGTATCGAAGAAAGCATATCGGATTTGTATTTCAGAATTATAATCTTCTTCAAACACTTAATGTAAAAAGCAATATTTTGCTCCCTTTATATTTGGGAAACAGCAAAATAGACGAAGCATATTTTGAAGAGATTGTAGAAATCCTGGGTATTAAAAATAAGTTGAAAAATTTACCGAATACCTTATCAGGCGGGCAGCAGCAGAGGGTTGCCATTGCCAGGGCAATGATCACCAAACCGGATATTGTTTTAGCAGATGAACCAACAGGAAACCTGGACAGTGAATCAAGTGAAGAAGTTCTTAGATTGCTCAGAGAGTCAGGGGAGCGTTATAATCAGACGATTATTATGATTACCCATAGTAGAGAAATTGCAGAAACGGCATCGAGGATTATAAGAATGAGAGATGGTAAAATCGTATGAGTAATGAAAAGAAAATAATGAAAGAAATGGTTCAGGGTAATCTGAAAGTACATAGGAAGAGAAATCTTCTTCTTGTATTGGCAATTACTTTAACGACCATTTTATTTACCTCAGTATTGGAAATTGGATTTGGAGGTATGCAATCCATTCAGGAAACACAACTAAAATTATCTGGAATGAAAGCAGACGCAGAACTTAGATTTTTGGACAAAGAACAATTTCAGAAAGTTCAAAATTCTGATTTATTTGAAAGCGTGGGAGGAAGAGTTCCCATTGCTCTTATGGAAGGGGAAACGAAGCGACCTATCGAAATAGACTATCTGGATAAAGCAGGTATGGAAGCGTATTATCTTTCCTTGGAAGAAGGGAAGATGCCGGAAGATGAAAAAGAAGTGCTTTTATCAGAGCAAGCATTAGAAGAACTGGGAATAAAAAAAGAAGTAGGAAGTCATGTTCCGGTGTCTTTTACATTAAGAGGTCAAGAATATAACTTTGACATGCGATTGTCAGGCTGGTACAAAGGCGGTCCTAAAGTTAATTTTTTGATCGTTTCAGAAACATTTTTAGAACACAATCCTGAAGTGTCAGAGAATACATACGATATTGATAAAGAGATTTTAGGAACTTATTATGCAAGTGTTTGTGTAAAGAATACAGGGAATATTGAGCAAAATCTTAAAGAATATGCAGAAAGTCTTGGGGCACAAACAGAAAATGCTGACGGAAACAATTATGTTAATGTAGCAGTCAATCCCATGTTGTATTCAGAAGACGGAAATACAGGAGTTGGTCTTTCCATAGTCTTTTTCGGAGCACTATTTATTTTGTGTGGATACCTATTGATCTATAATATTTTTGATATAGGCGTTATGCAGGACATTCAAGAATTTGGAATAATGAAAACGATTGGAATGACCGGCAAACAGATTAAGAGATTAATGCGAAGACAGATGCTCCTTTTATCTCTTATTGGTATTCCGATTGGATTAGTTGTTGGATATGGGCTAGGGGCACTTTTGCTACCAGTCATTCTGAAGAATTGGGAATACAGTGAGGAAGAACTTACTATTGTGCAGTCGGTACACCCAGCTATCTTTATATTAACAGTTTTCTTTGTATTGATTACAGTATTTTTGAGCATGAGAAGACCTTCTAAAAGGGCTGCTAAGTATTCGGCGATTGAAACAGCAAAATATACAGAGGTGAAGAAAAAAACTGCAGAAAAAGATATTCACTCTATTAAAAATATAGCAAGAAGCAATCTGCAGAGAAATAGAAAGAGAACCGTTTTAGTATTTACATCGCTTATATTAAGTGTTGTCTTTGTCAATTCCTTATGGATTATTTCTAATAGTTTTGATGAAGAGAAATATGTTAATGTACAAATGAGAAGGGATTATTTAGTTGCATCAACAGATACATTAAACCCTAGTATTGGTTATGTCAAACCTTCTGCGTCCTTAAATGAAGAAGCCATTCAAGAACTTGAAAAGAATGCCATGATTAAGAATGGAACAAAGTTATATAAAAATGCAATAGATGCATCTGTATATAATTTTGATATAAGTTTTGATTGGGGGGTCGAGGTAATAGATGTCAAAATACCCAGTATAGAAATTGATGGAGTAATTACTAATAGTGCAACAACCAATTATGGTACGTTAACCTTAGGTAAGGATAAGAAACCCATATGTAATGTATGCGGAATTTCAGAAAACTTTTTGGGGAAAATAGAGATTTTAGAAGGAGAAAAAAATATTATTTCTATTAAAGAAAAATTAAAAAGTGGAGATTATATTTTAGTTGGTATTCGTGCAAATGATAATGGAAAGCCTAGTACAGATGGTATTGAAATATCACCTAAAGTCGGCGATGTTGTGACTATTTATAAAGATGGAAAACCATTAAAAGAGGTAGAAGTTCTTTCTCAAATTTTAGTAATAGACTCAGAACAAATATCAGGAGGAAGCTCTACAGGGGGAGGAACAATCTTAGGTCCTTGGTTTTATTTGAGCGAAGGCTTATTTAAAGAACTGTATGGAGAAGGTAACTTAGTGAATTATTCTTTTGATGCAGATGAGAACGATGCTCCGGCTGTGAACAGAATGTTACAGGATATTTCAGAAAAATTTACCAATGTGGGATTTGAAACTACAGAACAAAGGCACTCTGAAATTGAGAACTATAAAATGCTGGTCAGAATTTTATGTGTGCTGATTGGAGGAATTTTAGGTGTAATTGGAATTGTAAATCTTGTGAATATTATTTTTACAAACCTAATTGTGCGAAACCGAGAATTTGCAACATTTAGAAGTATAGGTGCAACAAAAAAACAATTGCGTGAATTGATTATAAGAGAGAGTGTAGGATATGTTTTTTATGCTGCAATTGGTGGTTTTATACTTGCAACACTAATTAGTATGACAGCAGTCAGGGGTATTTGTTCTTCTATTTGGTTGTTTACTTTCCAGTTTACCTTATTTCCAGCAGCTACCATTATAGTACTGTATTTAATAATATCTATCATAGCTTCTGAGGTTGGAATTTATCTTTGGGAAAAGGGAAGTATTACAGAACACCTTAGAAATCTATAGGTAAGATGATTTACAGCATAAAAGTGCTGATAAACCAGAGTATAAATGAAGGGAGGTGTAGAATATGTTAGAGCTTGAAAAGAAAATGCAGGAAGAACCTTTTGATGTAGAGGTTCAGTATTGCGATCCAGATGACTGTGACTATGATTGTTTAACAGCACCGGATTGGTGTAACACACATGTAACTTCATTGTGGTAAAGGAGGATATTTTTTATGGAAAATTTAGAAATCAGAATTCAGAAAACTACATTTGATGTAGAAACACAGTACTGTGATCCAAGTGACTGTTATCATGATTGTGATCATGAAGGTCCAAATAACTGTGATGCTCATTTTACAGAAATTTGGTAAGACTGGAGGAACGCTATATGGAGAAAATGGAGAGAAAAATCCAGGAAGTTGCGTTTGATGTAGAAATTCAGTATTGTAATCCAGATGAATGTCTTCATGATTGTAAGCGTGAAGGGACGAATAACTGTGATATGGTGATAACATCACTCTGGTAGAAATACCAGGAAAATTTAATGTCTGTCCCTGTAGGTTTTCCTGCAGGGACACTTTTGCATTTGTACATATTTTTTCTAGTGTAATAATTTGGTAAGATTTTGTAAGTATACTAATCCCATAAGAAAGGGGGAAACCGTATGAATATTACATTCTGGGTAACCGAAAGATGCAATTTAGCTTGTAAATACTGCTATGTACATAAGCAGCCTAAAACAATGACATTGGAAACCGCAGAACAGACAATCAAATATTTTACTAATAAATTTGATGAAACTGTTGCAGCAGGAAAACGGATTAATGTAGCTTTACATGGTGGTGAGCCATTACTGAATTTTGATGTTATTCGGTATATTGTAGAAACCTTAAAAGAGCGATATGATGGTCATATCATTTTTACAATGACAACAAATGGAACAGTGTTTGAAAAGGATATTTACGATTTTATAAAGGGTAAGGTACAGATTTCTGTAAGCATTGATGGAAATAGGAAAACAAATGATACAAACCGTATTTATCCAAATGGTGAATCTTCCTTTGATAAAGTAGTGAAAACCTTAAAGTTTTTAAAAGAGCAAGGTGAATACATCCGGGTCAGAATGACTGTCAATAAGGAAACCCTTCCGGCTATGGCTGAAAATTATATTTATCTGGATCAGATGAATATGGGAGTAGTAACTTTTGCATTAGATGCCGGAGCTGCATGGAACCAACAAGATATGCAGATATATTATGAAAACTACGAAAAAATCATGGATTACATGATAGAAAAAGATAAAAAAGCAGCGCAGTATTTATTATTTAATATTAAAGAGGCAACCTTCAGAAGACGTACTGGCTGTGACGGTGGAACAAATACATTCCATATATCTGCGGATGGTGGAATTTACCCATGCGCATTAGCTGCTGATAAAGTGGATTATTGGCTAGGAGATGTTTGGAAAGGATTACAGCCGGAAAAATTAGAGGCTCTCCATAAGATTAACGAAATTCCAGTGACAGGGTGCGGAGATTGTACATTTAAGCAGAATTGTTCCAGCCAGGTATGTAAACTGATTAATAAAGCATATACCGGAGATTACTACACTGTTTCTGCTTTCCAGTGCAATGAAAGAGATATTGTTTATCGGATTTATAAAAAGTATAAATATATATTGGAGGGATTCCATGTATAGTCCCAAAGTGGCAGTTGTAGACTCCGGTGTAGATACACAAAATCAGGAAATCATGGAGCATGTAATTCAAGGATTTTCTTTTCAAAAGAGTGCAGAAGAAGATGGAGTTATTGAAGAGAAAAATTTTGATGATGTTTTTGGTCATGGAACCAACTGCATTGATTGTATCTTACAATTTGCAGAGCAGGCACAATTTTATCCTATAAAAATTGTAAATGAATTAGGAAAAACGACCAGTTCTTTACTGCTTGCTGCGCTGGAAAAGTGCAGGGAACTACCGGTAGATCTTATCTGTTTAAGCCTTTCCGTAACACAAATGCTTAATTCTACTATGGAAAAGGAATTGAGGGATATTTGTAATGACCTGGAAAAACAGGGAAAGATTATCTGTGCTTCGGAATGTAATAATGCAAAGGATACCATACCGGCAATTTATAAAAGTGTGATTGGTGTTGGAGAATTATTACCAGATGCAAAGAAAAAAGTTCTTGTAGACAGGGCGGCAAGCGTTCAGGTTCTGGCGGATATTTCCCCGATATTTGTTGCAGGAAAATCCGGACGATATAATTTTTTTAAGGGAACTTCAAAGGGAAATGCTTATGTGGCAGGTATTCTGGCCAGAGCTATGCAAACAGCACCGAATATAAAAAGCATACAGGAGGCATTAAACATACTGGAAAAGACAGATGATCCTTTAGAAGAAATTGATTTAGAGTATGTAGGAAAGCTCCAGACTGATGAAGTGGGACAGATGATTTTGGAAAAAGTACATAGGAGATTGTTAGAGTTTGGCTGCACATCTTCCCTTGATGAAATCAGCAGGTATCCATTTCTTTCCCAAATTACAGGAGTGAATTTCTTTAATTTTTACGATTTTATCAGCGGGATATATAGGGAATTAAAAATCACGAAGTTGGAGTATCATACCATAAAAGTAGGTGATGTTTGTACCTTGTATAATCTGGTTGAACATTTAAGAAGGAATGTGTGTTATGAAGAAAAAGAATGTTGTTTTGGAGCAGATACGAAAGTATAAATGGGGTTATCTGTTTGGGATTATATTGGTAGCTATGGACGCTATAGTGACCTATATTTATCCTCAGTTAATTACCAATATTCTGGATAAGGCGGTTCCGGCAAAAAATCCAGGAGCTGTGATTTCCAATGTTGCATATATGGCTATATGCCAGCTTGTATCTATTACAGTAGCATTGGCATTGAGCTATCTGTTTTGCAAAATGTCAAATGGTTTTATTGTTAAAATCAAGTTATTGTTGATACAAGCAATGTTTCAGGTTGATGGGAAGGAAATAGAGAAGAAATCAAATCTATTTATGACCAGTATGAATGCAGATGTTAATAATATAGAAATGTTATCTTCCCGTATGCTTTCTGATTTGCTGATACAAATTGTGACTGTGATTATTACAGCGGTAATCTTAATACAGATTAATCCGGTTATCTTTTGGTTTATGCTTTTGATTTATCCGATTCTTATTGCTATCCAGATTTTCTTTAACAAAAAAATCATGGGGCAGTCCAGAAAAGTAATGGGAAAAATGGATATTGGGAATGGTTTGATTAAGGAATTTGTAAGTAATCTTTATGAGTATCTGGCTTTAAATGGAAGAAATTATTATATAGATAAGTTTTGCAGGAATGAAACTTCTTTGCGAAATGAAATCCTAAAGCAAAATATGTTAATGGCCTATAATCGTTCAGTACCGCAGCTCATTAGTACCGCTACTTTTTTGATTGTATTGGCGATCAGTGGTGTTATGGTGATTAACGGACAGGTACAGTTTGGAGAGCTGACAGTAATTATTATGTACACACAAAGAATGTTTAATCCGTTGTCCTCAATCATGCTTGTAATTGGACAGTTCCAGAAGGCAAAAGTATCAATGGATCGAATTAATGAGATTGTAGGGTGAAGCAAATGGATATATCAAAAATCGAAATAAAAGATGTAAATTTCAGTTATAAAGATGTAAAAGTATATAGAAAAAATTTGAATATGTGTCTTGAGAAGGGCTCTATTTATCTGATTAAAGGGAAAAATGGTTCAGGAAAAAGTACACTGGCTGGTATCCTGTTAAAAATCTGGAATGACTTTTCAGGAACGATATTATTAGATGGGAAAAGCATTACTAATTTTTCCAGGGAAATACTTACAGAAACAATAGGAATTTGTTTTCAAAAGCCGCCGATTTTTCGTGACACCATAAGAAATAACATTGCTCTAAACGACCCTATTCCAGTAGAAAAGTATATTTCCTTATTATCATTTTATAAAGATTTGGAAGAAATGGGGCGTACATTAGAGTCGGAACTTATTGATACTGGAAGTGTTTCAGGTGGGCAGGCGCAGAAAATAGGTATTATCCGGACAGTGTGTAGGGAACGTTCTGTATATATTTTTGACGAACCTACATCAAACCTGGATAGTGTTTCTAAAAAAGAATTTTATGATATGATAGAACACTTGAAACAGAAGAGTATTATTATTTTATTTTCGCATGAAGCGGATGCAGAAAAAAATGCAGACTTTATCATTGAATTGTAAAGGAGGGAACCGGATATGTATATGAGAAGTCCAAATGCAAAAGTTTTAGTACGTGAAGAAAGAGTTGTTTTATGTAACACCAGAAATGGAGGCTTTGTAAAAACCTCAGAGGCTTATTTTCAGTATCTTGAAAAATATCTGGAAGAGAACAATGGGGAGTTTACCATTGAGGAAGAAGATGCTGTGGTAAAGAAAAATGCCTATAAGTTATTTCAGGAACTGTGCCGGATTCATTTTTATATTTCGGAAGAACAGATGAAAAATGAGATAATCTATCCGTATCAGATCGTATATCTTTCTTTGACCAATAGGTGTAATTTAAGATGTAAACATTGTGTAGCATCTGCTTGTATAGAAGAAGTAGACCACATGAATACGGAAGACTGGAAAAAGGCAATCAACCAGGTATTAATTTTAAACCCAAAAGAAATCAACTTAACCGGAGGGGAACCGTTAATTCGTCCTGATTTTTGTGAGATATTGGAATATTTAAGGGGAAATTATAAAGGTGTAATTACCTTGTCTACAAATGCGTTACTGTTGAATGACCGGCTTATGGAAATCATTAAAAAGAATGTTGATGGTGTTTCCGTCAGTCTTGATGGTTTTGATTCCTATAGCTGTACAAAAGTGCGAGGAGAAGGGATTTATGACCGGGTGATTGCTGGGATCAAAAAATTAAAAGAAGCTGGAATGGAAAAAGTATCTGTTTCCATGTTGGAAACAAAATATACCTATGGACATAATCAGGACTTTTATAAATTATGTGAAGAGTTAGATGTAAAACCATTGATCCGAAGATTTGCTCCTTCAGGAAGAGGAGAAGAGAACCAAAGAGAATTGCTTCCATCAATGGAATATATAGAGAAATTGGAAAAGCAGCATTTAAGCTGTGCATTATGTCAGCCTGGTAAAAAGGAGTTAAATATCAGTGAAAACGGAGATGTATATCCTTGTGCTCCACTTAGCAATTTAGAAAATCTTTTTATGGGAAATCTGCTGGAAACACCGATTACAGAAATTATTGAGAACCCGGCATGGAAAGAGGAATTGGAAAAGTTAAGACCTTGGAGAATGGAAAAATGTAAGGACTGTGATGTGAACCTGTTTTGCCATTCTTGTATCAATTTTACTCTGGGAATGCAGAGTGATGAGGAAATCTTCCAGAAGTTTTGTGAAAAACAAAAAGGACATTTAGAAAAATTATTATGGGGGAATTAGTTATGAAGAATAGAAAAAGACTTTTAAAAACAGTAGGGTTATTAACAGCAGCTACAGTGATGACCGTATCTTTCAATGCAGAAAGTGTTCTTGCTTACTCAACAGGGGAAGAGGCTGCTATCGCAGTTTCAGAGGAAGATCCATACGAAAATGTTACGAAAATCAATTTGAAGGATATGTTTAACCAGAACCAGGAGGATTACTACGTTTATTTTTACATGGTTCAGTGTCCGTTTTGTAATCAGGTGAAAGATAAAATACTGAATTTTGCGGCAGAAAATGATAATGTATATTTTGTAGATTATGCTTTAAGAGAAAACCGTCCTTTACAGAAATATAATTGGGCGGCAACGCGATCCAAATATAACAAAAAGATAGGATATGTGGATAGTGATGGAAACAAGGTATTTTTACCAGGCGAATCGGAAGAAAAATATCAAAATATGAAGAATGATTATGGAAAACGTATGCGCTTCAATTTTGTAACCATTACTCCAGAGGATATTCTGGCATTCCCTGGTTCACAGGTAGGGGATATCTATACGGATATTCAGACACCAGAAATTGATTATGCTTCTATTACAAAATACGAAGATATGTTAATTGCAGGAGTTCCGGCTTTATATCGAATTACAAATGGAAAAATTACAGAATTTTATTTTGACTCTGTAGAAATAGAGGAGTTTTTCAATAGCATGGGAAGGTGAGATTATGGATATAAAGGAAATCTTAAACCCTATATGGTTATGGATTTATAAAAACTAAAAATTCTAGGATGGAGGAAGTAACAGCATGACTATACTTGAAACGAAGGAATTGAAAAAATATTATGATTCCGGTGAATATATTACAAAAGCTTTAGATGGGGTTTCTTTAGAGATAGAAGAAGGTGAATTTGTTGCTATTGTTGGTGCTTCGGGGAGTGGAAAATCCACATTATTAAATATGATTGGTGGATTAGACATACCAACTTCTGGGAGTGTTTTAGTAAAAGGCAAAAAAATAGGACAATTAAATGAAGAAGAGCTAACGGTTTTTCGCAGAAGGAACATTGGCTTTGTTTTTCAAAATTATAATTTAATTCCAACATTAAATGTTTATGAAAATATTGTCTTTCCAGTGGAATTAGACGGAAATGATATAGATAAAGATTTTTTGAACAAAATTGTAACAATTTTGGGCATTGATAAAAAATTGGAGAATCTTCCTGGAAATCTATCAGGTGGGCAACAACAGAGGGTTGCAATTGCCAGAGCTTTGATTACAAAACCGGCTATCATCTTGGCTGACGAACCGACAGGAAATCTTGACACACAATCAAGTCTTGAAGTAATGGGCTTATTGAAACAAACAAGTGAGCGATTTTGTCAGACTATTGTGATGATTACGCATAATATGAATTTGGCTCAAATGACGGATAGAATTATTAGAATTCAGGACGGGAAAATTATAGACGCATAATGGGAGGGCATGAGTTGTATTTGACTAGAAATAAAAAGTGTATCTTTAATCTTGCAAAAAAGAATTTTGGAAAAAGTAAAACACGAAATATAATTACTATTTTGGCAATTATACTAACCACTATGCTATTTACTTCTATGTTAACAATTTGTACTGGAACATATCAATCAATACAGACTACTATGCAGATGCAAAAGGGAAGTAAAGCAGACGGAGATATAAGATATTTAACAAAAAATGAGTTTGAGCAGTTGCAGGAAAATAGCAACATAAAAGTTAGTGGTTGTCGAAGACCGATAGGATTTGCAAGTAATACAAAGAATCATAATGTTGAAATTGATTATATGGATCAAATAGAGCAAGAATTAACTTTTAATAGGCCAACGCATGGGAAAGCACCGCAAAAGGCTAATGAGATTGCTACTACAGATAAAGCATTAGAAAGTTTAGGAGTAACACCCAAAGTAGGAGAAAAGGTCAGGATAGAATTTGATTTAAGAGGAGAGCATTATGTTTATGAAATGACCGTTTCAGGATGGTGGGAAGCTAGAAATTCACAAGTTAGTGTATTGATAGTGTCAGAGGAGTTTATGAATAAAAATGAATCTTTGTTTCCCTATACATACGACGAGGACATGGAATATGCTGGAACGTATTTCTCAGAGGTGATTTTTGAATCTAAAAAGAATGTGGAGCAACAAATAAATGAGATCATTGAAGGTTTTAACGAGCAAAAAGGAAAAGATGTTGTATCTGGTGCAGTGAATTCAATTACAAATCCACAATTGGATTTTTCTGTGATTGGCGCAGTGATTATCTTTATAGTTTTATTTATTTTGGCAGGTTACTTGCTTATTAATAACATTTATTCTATTTCGGCTATGCAGGATATAAAAAATTATGGATTACTTAAAACTATTGGTACGACGCAATCTCAGATTGCATTGCTTGTTAAAATCCAGACATTGTGGTTACTTGTGCTGGGAATACCGATTGGTTTAGTTACAGGGTATTTTATTGGTAAATCTATTTTACCGTTTGCAGTGAATACTATTGCAAGTGAATATTTAAGAACAGAAATAGTGATAGCACCAAATCCGCTGATTTTTGTTGTGGCAACGATATTTACGATTGTAACGGTTAAAATAAGTATTGGTAAACCATTACGTACTATATCTAAAATTTCCCCATTGGTAGCTATAAGGGAAACGGGAATAAGAAAAAATAAGAAAAAGAAAAAAACGCATAAATTTAGCATAATTAAAATGGCAAATGATAATTTTAGAAGAAACAAAAAAAGAAGTATTTTTATTGTTATATCTATTGCATTATGTTGTGTGTTTTTTAATTCAGTTTTTATTCTGGCAAATAGTATTAGTATAGAAAAAGGGGTTGGCTTACAAAGCGCTGCGGATATTGAAATTGGAAGTGGTAATCTATTTAATAATTTAAAAGGTTATACACGACATAGTGATGGTTTAGAACCCCAAGTAATAGATAGCATTAAGGCAAACTTTAAAATTAATGCGGAAGGGATTATATATAAAAATACATTAGATGATTTAAACGTTACATTTGATTATAATGCACCAATACAAGATGAAATCATATCTGAAAATGGAGTGAAGATGGTAGCTACAGAAAATGGGCGTGTAATACTGGGAAATAATAATTTTCCAATTTGTAATGTCTATGGAATAGATGAAAATGTTTACCAGAGAATGAATTTAGTAGACTCTATTGCAGGTATAGAGCAGAATAGTATTTTTCATAAAATGGAGCAAGAGAATTTCTTGATAGAAGCATTGCCAGTTTCACGTACTTCAAAAGATACGAGAAAATTTCAATGCAATTTAGGTGATAAAATAAAGGCTTTTGTTGATGGTGAGGAAAAACTTTATACGGTTATTGCACATGCGTATGTTAGCCCGACAGAATATGAGGCTCCTAATATGACGACAGGTATAAATATTGTTGGAGGAGATGCACCGATGTTCTACCTTTCCTCAAAATCATTTGTAGATTTATATCAAAATCCAACAATCATGAATTATACATTCAATGTCGATGAAAAAAATATGAAACAAATTTCATCGGAGATTGAAGTATTCGTTGAAAATTTTGAAGGAAAAGTTGGATTTAATTCTGCTGAGTTGATAAAACAGGATATGGAAAGTATGAAAAATACAATTTATGCAGTGGGAATTGTTGTTAGTTGTATTATTGGAATTTCAGGTCTTATCAATTTTTTGAATTTAACAATTGCAAATATTTTGAGTCGGAGAAGAGAATTTGCCATAATGGAAAGTGTGGGAATGAGCAAAAAACAGATTAAAGTTTTGATAACAGGAGAAAGTCTGCTATATTCTGTTTATGCAGCTCTTTTAGGCTTAGTGTGTTCGTTAGTATCGGGATTTTTATTGATTGGTCCGATTTGTAAAGATACATGGTTTATGCATTTTGATATGGTAATATGGCCAGCTATTCTTATAGGTGGAATTATTGTTATACTAACAATATTTTTACCTAAATTATTATATAAGGTATTTAGCAAAGGCAGTATTGTAGAAAAACTTAGAATTGAGGGATAGGATATTTAAGTTTATTAAATATAAAATTACTTGGAAAGGAGGCGAAAGAGTATGAGGATTTTAGAGCAAGTAATACAGGAAGAAACATTCGACATCGAAGTGCAGTATTGCGATCCAGACGAGTGCCTACATGATTGCATACACTCAGGGGTCAATAACTGTGATGCGATTATTACCGGTTGGAGATAAAGGAGAGTCATTATGAAGGAATTAGAAAAAATGGTACAGGAAGAAACATTTGAAATTGAAGTACAGTATTGTGATCCTGATGATTGTCTGCATGATTGCATACACTCAGGGGTCAATAACTGTGATGCGATTATTACCGGTTGGAGATAGGAGTTATTATGGAGAAATTAAAAAGAACAGTACAGGAAGAAATATTTGAAATTGAAGTACAGTACTGTGATCCTGATGACTGTTTACACGATTGTATGGAGAGTGGATACAATAACTGTACAGCAGTAGTAACTAGCTGGTGGTAAAACTTGCAAATACAGACAAAGGCAGTTTAGAAAAAGGCACTAGGTAAGAATTTTCTGTTATCTAGTGCCTTTTTAATACAAAGGGAGAGAAACTATGTATCCATTTCTAGTTGAAAATATGGCAGATGAGGAAGCCTATATACAAAATTTAAACATTGAGGTAAATTCCAAAGAAGTTTGCTATTTTATGTGTGGGGAAAATTTTGGACGGATACTTTTTGAAATCTTTTGCGGATATAAAAAACCAAAAACAGGAGAGATATTTGTATGTAATAAAGACGGGCTTGATTTGGACGAAAATAGTCGTTCTCTTTTAAACAGGCGCTTGTTTGGAATAGCGGCAGAAGAGTTTCCGCTGATTGAATTTATGACGGTTGAAGAAAACATTTCTATGCCAAGTCTGTTAGATGGAGATAAATCCAATATAGAGGAATTGGTTAAGGCTTTTGACATAGGCCACTTATTACAAAAATATCCTTCGGATCTTAATCATAGAGAAAAAATGAGATGTATCTGTGCGCGTGCCTTTTCTGGAGGCAGAAAGGTTGTTGTGATATTCGATTTATTCAAAAGAATGCAAGAGCAGAGTAAGGCAGATCTTGCAATACTTGCTTATCATGCAGCAAAAAGTTTGGGGATAGCTGCTCTTTACATAAGTGAAGATTTAGACGAAAATTATGGCGCCTATGATCTTATATACAAATACCGACCTGAGAAAAAGGAATTTTCTATTATTGATTATCGCGCATGAATGGAACTGTAGAAATGGAATGTGATAGAGAATGTAGACTGCTGTTAAATGATTTGAATGGTATTCTTTCTGAACAATGTTTGGAACAAAGAGTTAGGTGCAGGTATTTGAATAATCCGGTGCAGGAGTTGGCAGAGTGTATCAATCAACTACTGGATATTTGTGAGAGGGCAGTAACAAGGACACTGGATATAGAAAATGATTATCGTACTATGCGGGCGGAACTGCAGAGCAATATCCGAAATCCGCTAAGCTGCATAAAAACAAGTTGTTTTCTGATCAATTCACTTGCAGAAAAGGAAAATATCCAGTCTGAAAAGCTCCGGGAGTATCTTCAAATTATGGAAAAGGCAGCGGAGGATATAGAGAGTGCATTAAAATAACTGATAATTGAAGAAGTACTGGGCGGGGAATTTTCGTCCAGTATTTCTTTCTGGAATGAGAAAAGTTGAATTTACAAATTAAGAGGAGGCATACACATGAAGTATGTTTTTCCAGAATATAAAGAGAATGTAGTGTTGGGTAACGGGAAATTACAGTTAAATCCAATGTCTTATCAGGTTATCTACGAAGGAAAGGACATAGACCTGACACCCAGGGAATTTGAAGTTTTGTACCTACTGGCTTTAAAACCAAACTGGGTTGTAATACCAAAGACAAATATTTATCACTCTGTATGGGGGATTCATTATCATGATGATCAGATACCATATAGAACAGTAGAATATGTGATATGGAAGATAAGAAAAAAGATGGGATATGATATTATTGAAACGTTGGTCAATGTGGGGTATAGACTGAAGAAGTTATAATTTTCTGGAGATATAATTGATATGAAACGGTATGTTATTACGAATGGAGGACATATTACATGAATAAAAATAAGAAAAGTGCGAAACAGTATCACCAATCTATAATTACTGCTTTAGAGAAAAAAGTAAATGATATGAAAGACTCCGCTTATTCAGGATTGTATAGCGAAATAGCGTTTATCATTGGAATAGCAGTTATCATGATAGATACTTTTTTTCCGTCGGAGAAAACGGAAGCTAATTGTGTCTTGAAAATAATACTGATAGCTATATCTGTATTCTATATGTTCTATTTCGCCAGAAAAGTGAAAACAGTGAATGAAGTGGAAGAAGAGAAAAAGTTTTGGCCGAACTTTTTTATTCAATGGGCAACAGGGTTAGGGTATATAAACATGCCTGTAGCTGTGATCGCTATTTTGGTAACATTTGATAAGGTCAAAGCATGGACATTATTTATGATGGGAGTTGCTGTAATTTTGACCGGTTTGACTTTAATAGACGCCCTTGTAAAAACTTCTAAAATTTTAAAAAAAGAAAATGTTGGTAAGCGGAAATAAGATTGACTAAAAAAAATGAGGTAAAAGGTGTATTGGATATGATTCACACCTTTTACCTTTTAAATTGCGTAATTATTTTTTTAGTGATAAACATTACATCATGATTATTCCGAAAGAAGGCGGTTTTGCGAAGCATCTACAGGAGATTGGCGACTGATTAAAAGCAGCAACAGTTTCCGCAGCAGGAGTGCAAGGTATTCTTCATTTTTATTTGAAAACCGGGGTTGAAAGCCCAAGGACGTTTAACCAGGCGTTTTAACAGAAATATGGGGGGAACACCTAGCAAATATCGGAGAATATGTTTTGAAAACGGAATATGGAAAATTAGATAAAACTATGGGAACTATAACTTATGGATAGAGAAAAATAGAGCAGATATGAAAGGGACATATCTACTTTTACTATAGGGATTAATTAAAGGTATAGATTTTTAAAAGGTTCATAATAAAGGTTAGACAGATTTGCAGGAAATAGAATTTTTACATATCCTGTTAATCTATTTTTATATGGGTATAAAATAATTTTGGACTTCTGTTTCAGACAATTTTATTAAGGTGCGTTCAGATACATTTTTTCCACAAATACAATACATATAATTATCTTCTTGCCAAGTGTAAAATAATTTGGATAAATCAGGGGTTAGAGAATTGCATTGGATCATAGCACCAGTAAGCCCGATTCCGAGCATTTTATAATAGGATTCTTTTTGTGTCCACATTTTGTAAAATCTAAAAATTCGTTCCATATCTGAGGCATTGTTAATGTATTGAATTTCCTGTTGATTGAAAATGAGATTCATAATATCAAATGGTGGATAAGATATTTTTTCCACATCAGCTCCAACTGGAGAATTAGCTGATATACAACTGATTATAGAACCATTCGAATGAGAAATGCTAAAGTCATATTTAGGATTAGATAATAATAGTGGCTTATGATTTGAAGAATAGTAAAAACATAATTCGGTATGATTCAAACCAGATATAACGCTTAATCCGATACGAGTAATAAGAGCGGAATAAAGAGAAAGCTTTTTGTCAAGTACATGAAAATATTGATTTATTTTTTTTCTTCGTTCTTTGGAAACAAATTGCATTAAATCAGAATCTATATTTTTCCATTCGAGAGAAATAGTTGATAAATATAACACTAGCATGAGTAAATCCTCCTAAGTATAATAATGAGAAGTTTACCATAGGAACATAAAAATTTCAAATGTAAAATGGGCATTTTGTAAGGAGATTTTTGTGTAATAAAGACAAAAATATGCAAGTAAATCCAAAATCGTCTATAAGAATATAAAATATGCTATGTTAAAAAAACAGTATAAAAGATAGGGTAAGAAAAGGGAATATTCTATCTAAATCTAATAATCTTATTCTTATAATATTATGTGATATGGAGGCAAGGAATGAAAATCGAAGACATTGTACAGTTATTAGAAAATGTATACAAATATAATATATCAGAACTTAGTATAAAAAGTGAAAATGAGAAGGTTATCATCAAAAATGACACTGATGATAAGGTAGTTGATACTGTGAGAGTTGTAACTGAAAAAACAGAGGGTGAAAGTAAAAATAAAAGTGATGAAGAAAATATTATAAAATCACCCTTAGTGGGGCGTTTTTATGCGGCTCCTTCTGTTGGAAGTGATAATTATGTTAAGGTGGGAGACAAAGTAGAAGAGGGACAAACACTTGCTATCATCGAAGCAATGAAATTAATGAATGAAATTAAGAGTGAATATAGCGGAACTGTTAAAAGCATATTAGTAGAAAATGAAGAACTGGTGGAGTATGGACAGCCCTTATTTGTTTTAGTTTGAAAGGAGTTTTTATGTTTGAAAAAATACTGATTGCTAATAGAGGAGAAATAGCTGTACGAATTATAAAAGCATGTAAAGAGATGGGAATTAAGTCTGTAGCTATATATTCAGAGGCAGATAAAGACGCTTTACATACAAAAATGGCAGATGAGGCGATATGTATAGGACCTGCACCGTCAGGAGATAGTTATCTCAATATGGAAAATATTATTAGTGCAGCTGTAGGAACAGGATCCCAGGCAATTCACCCAGGTTTTGGATTTTTATCAGAAAATAGTCTTTTTGCGGAAAAGTGCAAAGTATGTAATATTACATTCATTGGTCCAACATCAGAAGTGATTTGTAAAATGGGAAATAAAGTTGAAGCACGTAATATGATGAGAAATGCGGGAGTTCCGATTATATCAGGAAGCTGGACTCCCGTTTTTGGTGTGTGTGAAGCAAAAAAAGTGGCATTAGAGCTTGGATTTCCAATTATGATAAAGGCTGCAGCAGGTGGTGGTGGAAAAGGTATGAGAATATCCAATACAGAAGATGATTTTAATGAAAACTTTGTAACAGCCCAGATGGAAGCTAATAGTTCGTTTAGAGATGGAACAATGTATTTAGAGAGGTATATAGAAGCACCAAATCATATAGAATTTCAAATACTTGCAGATAAATATGGAAATGTTATACAGTTGGGAGAAAGAGATTGCTCTATTCAAAGGCATCATCAGAAAATTATTGAAGAAGCTCCTAGCCCCAAAATATCGGCAAAATTAAGAAAAGAAATGGGAAATATAGCGATCAAAGTGGCAAAAACTGTAAACTACGAAGGTGCAGGTACAGTAGAATTTTTGCTTGATAAATTCGGAAAATATTATTTTATTGAGATGAATACACGTATTCAAGTAGAACATGGAGTTACAGAGATGATATCTAATGTTGACATTGTTAAGGAACAGATAAAAATTGCTGCGGGATATTCGCTTGAGTTTAAGCAAGAAGATATCTTACTGCAGGGTCATGCTATCGAATGTAGACTTAATGCGGAAAATCCGAAGAAGGGGTTTGTCCCATGTCCTGGGAAAATTAATAATGTTTATTTTCCAAGCGGTAATGGTGTTCGAATTGATACTGCATTATTTAATGGTTGTAGTGTTTCACCTTTTTATGATTCTATGCTTGCAAAAATTATAGTGTATGATTCAGAACGAAAAACGGCTATTAGAAAAATGAAAAGTGTTTTAAAAAAAATAAAAATAGACGGAATTATAACTAATTTAGAATTTCAAAATGCCATTCTAAATCATTGTGATTTTGAAGAAGGTAATTTTACAACGGACTTTATTGTAGATAAGTTTAGTTGATAAGAAATAAGAGGAATGAAATTATGAACGAGAAAGATAATCGAACAGATAGAAATAAAGAAAATATACCAGCAGTACCACCTGGAATGTGGATTAAGTGTACGAAATGTGGAAAATTGATTTATAGAAAAGAGTTAGAAAAAAATAAATTTATTTGTATGAAATGTGGAAAATATTTTAGAATGCCTTCGGAAAATAGAATTTTGGATATTATAGATGAAGGATCATTTGTTGAACTGTTTACAGATGTATTGGATAAAAATCCAATTGATTTTCCAGGATATAGTGAAAAAAAAGAGATAATTAAAAAGGAAACTAATCTAGAGGAAGCTGTTATTACAGGAAAAGCGTCAATAGGGCATATAGAGGTTATGCTTGGTGTATGTGATACAAGATATCTGATGGGAAGTATGGGGTATATTGTAGGCGAGAAAATAACAAAATTATTCGAAAATGCAACCAAAGCCCAGCTACCAGTTATTATGATTAATTGTTCAGGAGGCGCACGTATGCAAGAAGGCATCATATCCTTGATGCAAATGGCAAAGACAGTAGATTCGGTAAAACAACATTCAGATGCGGGGTTATTGTATATATCAGTTTTGACAGATCCGACAACCGGTGGGGTGGCAGCTAGTTTTGCTATGTTAGGTGATGTGATATTGGCTGAACCAAATTCATTAATTGGGTTTGCGGGTCCACGAGTAATTGAACAAACTACAAAACAGAAGTTGCCTGTAGGATTTCAAACCTCAGAATTTTTATATGAACATGGATTCCTTGATATGATTGTTATAAGAAGAGAATTAAAGGAACGTATCTATGAAATTCTTAAAGCTCACCAAAAGCCAAAGGTTATAGAAAGAAAACGTAAAACAATTTCTGCGTGTACTTTTTGTGATTATAAGGACAGTTGGAAAAAAGTACAATTATCAAGAAAAATAGATAGACCGACGACAGTAGACTATATCACCCATGTATTTGAAAGATTTATAGAATTTCATGGAGACGGTGAAACCGGAGAGGATCAAGCAATAATTGGAGGTATAGCCTTTTTAGATAATATTCCAGTTACAGTTATAGGACATCAAAAGGGAAAAACGACAGAAGAAAGAATTATTAGAAATTTCGGAATGGCACACCCTGAAGGATATAGAAAAGCAATTCGTCTTATGAAAGAAGCGGAGAAATTTAGAAGACCAATTATAACATTCATAGATACACCTGGTGCAGCATGTGGAGTTGAGGCTGAAAAAAGAGGAGAAGCATCTGCAATAGCAAAATGTATATATGAAATGTTCAATTTAAAAGTACCGATTTTGAGTATACTTATAGGCGAAGGTGGGAGTGGAGGAGCTTTAGGTTTAGCTGTTGCAAATGAGGTTTGGGCTATGGAAAATTCTACATATTCAATACTTTCTCCAGAAGGTTTCGCTTCTATTTTATGGAAAAATGAAAAACGTGCAAAAGAGGCAGCAAACCTTATGAAAATGACGGCAAAAGATTTATTAGATTTAGGAGTGATTGAGAAAATATTACCAGAAGGGAATGAAGCATCAGAGTTCAAAGTAATTACAGATTTTCTACAAGTTCAAATTCTTGATTTTATATATAATATGTCCCTTAAAAATGAAGATGAAATAGTGGCTTCAAGAGAAACAAGATTTAGAAGTTTTTAGATAGAATTGATAAAGACTGAAGCGAAAAAAACTTCAGTCTTTATTGATTATTTTAAGTTGCGATTATGTAAAGAGATAAGTGTATTTTTTACTAGGTCATGTATAAAGCATATTTCTTTAGTTGAACAGTTTTTTAAAAGTAGAGAAATTTCTGTTTCATATACATTTGATGCTTGATTAATGCAGTCACATAATAATTCATCGGCAGATACATCAAGAGCATTTGCAATAGAAATAAAGGTTGTTAAACTTAGTTTGGTACAGCCTGTTTCAATATGCGAAATGTGTGTTGTTCCAACATCTGCTTTTTCTGCCAAAGCTTCTTGGGTAAGATTCTGGGATAGGCGTTTTTCACGAATACGTTTACCTAGGTTTACAAAATTGTTATCTTTCATAATTGCACCTCCATGATTATATGTGTATTGTATGTGCAATCAAAATATTTCTTAATAACCTATATGTGCATATAGACTAAATAATGATAGTTTTAAGATGTTTAGAGAGTGTATGAAATAAAGCACATGGAATATATATTATTTAATCGGATTGCACTAATAAGATATGTAAACTATTTGGTAGAATCGCTAAAATCATGTTCACAGAAAGAAAAAAAGGCAGAGGTGATAAATATGCCAAGAATAGCAATTGTAGATGATCAGGAAGAGTATTTAGAAGAAATTTGTAATTTAATAGAGAAGTTTTATTTTAAAAATGGAATTCCATACGTTGTGAATACTTTTTCAAATGCACAGTTGTTACTATACGAAATGGAAGAAAAATTGTATTTTGATATTTATCTATTAGATATTGAAATGCCTGGGATAAACGGACTATCTTTAGCTGAAAAAATACGTTCTATGGATGATGCAGGATATATTGTGTTTATCACGTCACATTTAAAATTTTTAATAAATGGATATGATTATTTTGCATATCAGTTTATCCCTAAAAATAATTTGAAAAAGAAGTTGATATCGACATTAGAATCATTACAAAAAAGGCTGGATATTGAAGAAGAAAAGTTTTATCAAATATGTACTAATCATAGATATGAGAAAATTTTATATAAAGATATCTATTATGTGTATAAAGATGAAAAATATGCGATTTTTGTTACCCAAAACGGAAATATACCTATACGAGAAACCTTGAAGAACATTTATAAAGATTTAGAACAAAAAGAATTTATTTTTATAGATAGAGGATACATTGTTAACGTCGTACATATTATGAGTTTATATAAAAATACTATTTACTTGCGTAATAGTAAAAATCTTAAAATTAGTAGAACATATACTGAAGAGGTAAAAAAGAGAATTCACACTTATTGGAAGGAACACACAACAAATGGAAGAGATATACATACTTAATGTACTCCAATATTTACTAGGATATTTTGAGATTTATATGTGTTTTGAGATACTCCGAAAAGTTTATAAAAAGGAAAATACAAAGATAAAACAATGTTTTGAAATATTGATTTGTATAAGTTTGGCAGTAATAGAAGCTATTAATCGTAGCTTTCGATTATATTCTATTTTATTAATTGCTGTTGTTATAATCGTAATAAGTATAACGTTCTCATTGATTTATAAAATCAAATTACGATATACATTGCTTCATACCTCATTGTATTGTTTGAGTTTAGAATTATTAGATCTATTTATCATATTTACAATGGGAATAGTGTTACATAAAGAGGATTTGGGGATTGTTATAGGAAGACAAAACAGTATATCCAGAATATTGGCATTGTTTTTGGGAAGAGCTTTAATGTTTCTAATTTCCTTAGCCATAGTGAGGTATAAAGAACTTATAGATAAAAACCGCATAGGATCACTCGTGTTGATTTTGTTATCGGAAATTATCGGAGTTATATATTTTCAATCAGTGTATGCAGGCGATTCTATTCCTGATTTAGCAAAAGGATATTATATGTATTTCGTTATCATTATTTTAGCGATAATGTTTTTTGCTATATATTCGATTTATCGAAGCGCGTTGGAAGAAAGTAAAATTATTAAATTGAGAAATCGAATGTTGGAACGTAATTATGAAGATCTTAAAGTATATTATAATGATTCTCGAACTTTATTTCATGATTATAGAGCCCATATTACTTTGTTGCAAAAATATTTGGAAGAAAATCAAATAGATAAAGCCTGTTTATATCTCAATAGTATTAATAAACCACTTGCAGAATTGGAAAAGAAAATTTATACAGGAAATGCAGTTATTGATCTGGTAATGAATTATAAATTATCAGAACTAAAAGAAAAGGATATTAAAATAGAATATGATATTATGCCAATCGATTTTGGCAACTACCATTTTGAAGAAAGTGATATATTTGTTATTTTATACAACTTGTTCGATAATGCTATAGAAGCTTGTGAAAATATCTACACAAGAGAAAAATGGATTTATTTATCATTAAGGCTTATTAATAATATGTTTATGCTTTGTATACAAAACAGCTACGAAATCGAGCCTAAATACGAAAATGGAGAACTTCTAACTATAAAAACAGATAAGCATTTTCATGGAATTGGTATGAAGAGTGTGAAGAAAATTGTTGAAAAATATGAAGGACAGTTAGAATATGATAATAAGCAAAATATATTTGAAGTTAGCATAACCCTTTTCTGAAGGTCAAAAAATTGTAAGTTAAGACATAATACTGACAAAATCTAAAAATATGGTATTATTTTAATAATCAAAGGAGGAGAAAAAATGAAAACATGTTCAGAAAGAAATGAGCAGCGGATAAATAGTTTACAATTATCAGAAAGTTTGGAAGACGAAATAAAGGAACTTGATGGAAAGAATGTAGAAGCAGGAGATGTTATTTTTACTACAGATACATCTTCATTTCTTACAATAGTTTGCTGCTAAAATATTTTTAAATAAAAGGAGAGATATTAATATGGAAAATGAATTTACCGGTTTTAATTGTTTTATGGAAGAAAGTAGCGAAGTAGGTAAGGCATATATTGACATGATTTTGCAGCAGGAAAAGGCAAGTGCATTGGATAATAAAACACGTGAATTAGCGTATATTGCCGTGCTTGCAGCTACAGGAATTATGGGTGGTTTGCTTTATCATGTACAATCTGCTAAAAAGTTAGGCGCAAGTCGTGATGAGGTAAAGAGTGCAATACTGGTGGGATTACCGGCTGTCGGATTGACCATTATTGATCCGTTGGAAGCCGCTCTTAAAGTCTTTGACGGAAAATCAGACCAAATCCTTTGATTAAAAAGAAGAAGAGCCTATCACATAGTGATAGCTCTTCTTCTTTTGTTTCTATAGAATTTTAAAAGTTTTAAGATATACGAAAAATTGCCCATCTTGTTTCTGTGAAGGTTATTCAATAAAATGGATCCGGGACAGTAAAAACATATGGTAAGGTTGAGGATTATTCTTAGAATTAAGTAAGTGACAAATGGGAGAAGGTTTGTGGTTTCTTCCTGGAATATTTGTTTTTAAAAGACGTTTGGTAAAGTGGCAATCCAATTTTCAATTGCTTGGACTAATATAAGTTGCTGTTGTAGAACGGCCATACCTGCAGTTGGAATTTCAGGTTTTTGCTCTTTGGAATTAATATTATCTTCTAAATATGCTTTCAGTATTTCAATGTTATTTTTTATATCAGAAAGGCATTTTTTTTGCTTATCAGGAGAAAGATTATTTATATTTACTATTACTGCATTAAAATCCAGAAAGATGTGAATTGGTTTAGAAGAAATATCAAGCATTAACTTCTCAAATTCTTTCTCCCCTGTATCTGTTAAAGTATAAATAGCCTTTTCTGGCATTTTTCCTTCTTTAATCGTAGTTCCTTTTATAAGGCCTTTTTCCTCTAATTGAAGAACTTTTTTATATATAGAAGGGGTACTAATTTTTACCCATTTGGATATATTACGATATTCTACAAGTTTTTGAATATCATAAGCGCTTAAAGCTGATGTCTTTAACATACCTAATACAATTAAATCAATGGTTGCCATGCTGACCTCCTATCCTTGACATATACTATATATTATAGTAGTATAGTTATTGGTTTGGTTATAAATTATACTACTATAATTTTACGGTGTCAATACAAATAGAAAATAACAAATGATTTATTGGGTGAATATAAATGAGAGAACGCTATTTATTTGAAAGAAAATATATAAGAAAAGATAATGAGTTGAAAATTCCTTCTAAATGGGAAAAATTAATAGGAGAAGATACAGTTAAGATACTTTGCAAAGAGTATAAAGAGATTTCTTCTTTTTTTTCTGAAAATACTCAATATTATGAACAGGAAGCTCCCTCAAATGTTGAGTATATGGAAATTTTAGAAATGTATTTAGCAGGGAGTTATAAAAGCGAAATCATTATAGAAAATACAATGAAAGATAAATTGTTTTTTACATTTTATATACCATTTTTTAAACTAGCCCGATATTATTCAAGAAGAAAATATGGAGATATTTTAGAAAAATATTTTTCTAAAGGAATTTATGAGGAGTTATATTCGGCCTTAGCTTGCGTGGCAACCAGGGTTTTAGTTAATGAAATACAGTTTCTTGAAAATAAATTGGTAGGAAAGAACGCAAATGAAAAATATTCTGCATATGTTAAAATGTATTTAAGTAATGATGAATATATAGAGGAGCTTTTTCAGTTTTACCCTCTGTTATTAAGATGTATTTTAGAGAAAATTTGTAGTGTCGTAGAGTTTTATCATCAATTGATTGCAAATTACGCTCAAACGGAATGCCAGTTCCGCTACTGCGGAACGG
>NZ_QUJX01000011.1:0-142897 GCF_003480785.1 Ruminococcus sp. AM26-12LB
AATGAAACATAGAAGTTTATAACTTTTTATAAGTTTTCAGTAACGGAGCATTCATATGAAATACGACTTCACTTCCATCATTGACCGACATGGCAGAGATTCCATCGCAGTAGACGGCCTGAAGGGCGATGGTTTCTCTCCTGCCCCGCCGAAGGAGGGCTTCGATGCCATCCCGATGTGGGTAGCAGACATGAACTTTCCTACTGTACCTACCATACAGCAGGCGATCATCGAACGGGCCAGTCACCCGGCCTTCGGTTACTTCGAAGCCCCGCCGGAATATTATAAAGCCATCATCCGCTGGCAGGAAACACGCCACGGTGTCACCGGTCTGAAGCCCAGGCACATTGGCTACGAAAATGGCGTTCTGGGCGGAGTTATCAGTGCACTGAACTGCATCTGCTCCCGCGGTGATAACGTCCTGGTCCACAGCCCGACATACATAGGCTTCACCTCAAGCCTGAAAAACAACGGCTACGAGGCCGTACATTCTCCGCTGGTAAGGGATGAAAACGGCATATGGAGAATGGATTATGCAGACATGGAAAAACAACTCCGTGAAAAGAAGATCCACGCTGCCATTCTCTGCAATCCACACAATCCCTGCGGACGCGTGTGGGAACGCCGGGAGCTGGAAAAAGCCATGGAGCTGTACCGAAAATATGATGTCTACGTCATCTCAGACGAGATCTGGTCTGACCTCATCCTGAATGGCCATAAGCATATCCCCAGCCAGTCCGTCAGCGAAGATGCCCGCCAGCGTACAGCAGCCTTCTACGCTCCATCCAAAACCTTTAATCTGGCAGGACTTGTTGGCAGCTATCACATTGTATACAACAGCTGGTGGCGGGATCGTATTTTGAAGGAGTCCAGTCTGAGCCATTATAATATGATGAATGTTCTGTCCATGCACGCTCTGCTTGGCGCTTATCAGCCTGAAGGCTATGAATGGACCGATGAACTATGCGAAGTACTAAGCGGAAATGTAAGCTTTGCCTGTGATTACATTGACCGGCACTTTAAGGGTGTCAACGTTTCCAGACCGGAAGGCACCTACATGCTCTTTGCCGACTGCACCGACTGGTGTACTGCCCATGGCAAAACAATCGAAGATGTGGAAAAAGCCTGCTGGGATGTCGGCGTTGCCGTCCAGGACGGCAGGATGTTTTTCGGTCCCTGTCACCTAAGAATGAATCTGGCCTCACCCCGTTCCCGCATAGAAGAAGCCTTCCGCCGAATGGATCGGTACGTCTTCAACAGGTAAAAATCCACTCTGCCATTCATTACAATCTATGCTATAATAGAGCTCATAACATCAGCGTTCCATCCTGTCACTTTCCGGAACGCTGTAAACAGGAGGAAATCAATATGGATATTAAAGAGGAAATCCACGCATTATCAGAAGAAATGCTCACAAATCTTGGCAGACTGGTTGCCATTGACTCCCAGCTCGGTACCCCTTCCGAGGGAAAACCATTTGGTGAGGGTCCTGCAAAAGCCCTGGAAGAGGGACTGAAGATTGCCGAAGAACTTGGCTTTAAAACCGTAAACCTGGATAACTACTGCGGTTATGCCGAAATGGGTGAGGGCGATGAGATCGTCGGCATCGCCGGTCATCTGGATATCGTTCCTGTAGGCGGAGACTGGACCTACGATCCGTTCCGCCTTACCCGTGAAGACGATCATGTATACGGCCGCGGGACCACTGATGACAAAGGCCCTATCCTGGAAGCGCTCTATGCCATGAAGCTTCTCCGCGACCACGGCGTGAAGCTGAACAAAAGAGTCCGCCTGATCATGGGCTGCAACGAGGAAACAGGTTCCAAATGTATGGATCACTACAATCAGGTAGCAGAAGAGCTTTCCTGCGGTTTCACACCGGATGCCAGCTTCCCGTGTATCCACGGTGAAAAAGGTCAGCTTGCCATGATCGCCTGCTCCAAAAACACCCGGATTATCTCCATGAACGGCGGTTTTGTATCCAATGCAATGTGTGACACCTGTACAACCATTGTTCCCGATGAGGACGGTCTGAAGGAAAAGCTGGAATCCGCACTTTCCCGGACGAAGCTCCAGGAATATAAGGTAACCGAAGAAAATGGTGAGCTCACCATCTACGCCAAAGGTATTCCGGCTCATGCCAGCACTCCCCATCTCGGTGTCAATGCTGCAGGAGTAACCTTTGAATGTCTGGCAAAAGCAGGCTTTGAAGATGACTTTGTGGAATTCTATAACTCCCATATCGGCACTGCATGTGACGGCTCCGGCATTGGTCTGAAATTTGCAGATGAATACGGCGATCTGACGTTATGCAACGGAATCGTAAAAACAGAAAACGGTGTCATTTCCTGTACCATCGATATCCGTGTTCCGGTAACTCTTAATGAGACCGATATCCGCAAAATGTGCCAGGACAGACTGGAAGATAAAAACGGTCGTATTGAGATCATAAAGGTTGTTGCTCCGTTATTCTTCCCAAGAGAATCTCCGCTGGTAAATGCTCTTTACAAAGCTTACACAGATGTGACCGGCGATACCGAACACAAACCAATGGTCATCGGAGGCGGCACTTACGCAAAATCCCTCAAAAACATCATAGCCTTCGGACCTGAAAAAGAGGGAATTGACTACCGTATCCACGGAGCCGATGAATTTATCCTGGTCTCCGGCATGGAAGAAGCAGTACTGATCTATATGGAAGCGATCAAAAATATGCTTGCGATCTGAAATCAGGAGGATAAGAAATCATGAGTACAAAAGCTGAACACGCTACAAAATTACACGAGAATGGCTGTAACTGTGCACAGGCAGTTGCCTGTTCTTTCTGCCAGGAATTTGGCATCGATGAAAACGAGATGTTCCGTATTGCCGAGGGCTTCGGCCTTGGAATGGGTGTTATGGAAATGTGCGGTGCTCTTTCCGGTATGGCTATGATCATCGGACTTTCCAACAGCCGCGGAAATACCGAAGAAGGTTCCGGCTCCAAAGGTGACACTTACAAAAAGCTCCGCACCTATATCCAGAAATTCAAAGAAAAAAACGGTTCCTGTATCTGCCGTGAATTAAAAGGTGTAGAGACAGGCAAGGTTCTCTGCAGCTGCCCGCAGTGTATCACCGATGCGGTTGCTCTTACAGAAGAATATCTTGCGGAAAACAGATAATCTCATAAAATAAAACAGCAGAATTGTATATTCCCTGTAATCCCGGGACATACAGCTCTGCTGTTTTCTGTTTCTATTCGCTTTTCACTGTCAGATCCTTCACCCATCTGTATTTCTTATAATTCAGGTACACAGCTGGGATCTTTGCAACTTCATCCAGACTGATGAGCTTTCTGGTAAAAATGCCGGCGCTCTTTTATTTTTGCCCACGCCTCTTCGTCAAACTTACGGTCTTTCCTGATTTTCTATTTCATCTCGATCTTAAACAGTCTGGCCGCTTTTTCCTGTGGCATCTTCACTACAAGATTTCCATTTTCGATCTTATATCCGCACATCTCTTCCTTCGGATAGATCACGGATACTCTGCGGACCTGCTCTGCATTTTCCAGCGGGATCACTGCTTCTGTTGTTCCCGGTGTCCATACCGAAAGATAGGTATTCTTCTCTGCTTTCACTCCGTAAGCAAGAACTTCAGATTTCAGAGTTCCAAAACCAAGCGGGAAGAACGGCACGCCGTCACGGACTTCCTCACGGATCTCCTTATACAGGGAGATTCCCTCCTTCATACGGTTCATGGAATTTTCGCCCAGCTTCCATACCATACCGCTGATATATGGGCGGAGAAGCATACCATTTACTACATTGTAGATCACATGCTCTTCTTCATCCTCATACGGATATACCCACATACCACCCTGCTCCGGAGTTACCGCACTGGCTACATTGGCAGCGATATTGGCATTGTAGAGATAATCTGTCTGATCACTGGTAGACTGCAGGCTTAAGATCTTCAGCATACCATAATCCATACGCTGTCCGCCGGAACCGCAGTTCTCCACAACAAGCTCCGGATGATCCCGGAAGATTTCCTCATACCACTGGTGAAGACATTCATAATGCTCACGGATGGCATCTGCACAGCTGTCACTGTTCAGATCACTTCCATATCCCATGGTTACGTTATAGTCCACTTTAAAGTACTCTACACCGTAATCATTGATCAATCTGTCTACTACATCACGGCAATATTTCCGTACCTCCGGATTGCGGAAATCCAGCATATAGCGTTTATTGTCAATGTGGCGTTTTCCATGACGGCAGACAAACCAGTCATCCGGAAGCTTGTTTGCCAGCTCGCAGGCAACTCCCATAACCTCGATTTCCAGCCAGAGTCCCATTTTCAGGCCTTTACTGTGTACATAATCGCAGACTTCTTTCAGACCATTGGGGAATCTTCCGGATGCTTCTTTCCATTCCCCGACACGGTCCCACCAGAATCCGTCGTCATACCAGCCTGCATCCAGGCAGTAATATTCG
Source organism: Ruminococcus sp. AM26-12LB (assembly GCF_003480785.1). Taxonomy (NCBI): domain Bacteria; kingdom Bacillati; phylum Bacillota; class Clostridia; order Eubacteriales; family Oscillospiraceae; genus Ruminococcus; species Ruminococcus sp. AM26-12LB. The sequence continues at coordinate 4,479 of NZ_QUJX01000011.1, forward strand.
CATCCGAGCTCTGCTGCCTTGTCAATGATGGAAAGCTCCCGCTCCGTTGTAGGGTCTCCCATCAGGCAATTCATGTAATCATTAAATACCACGTTCAGCTTCTCATCGTCCGTATTCGGTCTGCGTACTTTTCTCCGATATCTGGTCAGTGCCGCTGCTGCCGGATTCAGGCCACCTTTTACAACCGCTGCCCCTGCCGGAACGGTTGTAAAGCTTTCTCCCGGTTTCAGATTCTTATACCAGCCATGCTCCTGCTCTGTGGCGCCGCTTAAGGCAAGATACAGATTTCCGCCCTGTGCAGAGCCATATTCTGCCAGCCACTGTCCGGAGCTTTCAATCTGGAAAATATACGTCTCCCCTGTTTCTCTGTCCTCGGCAATTCCCATGGGAAGATACTCACAGGTAGACCAGGTGCCCTTTCCACTGTAACAATAACGGTTCAGGCCATATCCCTGATGATTGAAGCCATCTACGACCATTCCGTTTAAATTCAGCGTTTCTGCATCGTATTTCTGCCACTGTGCCTCACAGCACCAGCTGTTAAACGGCACATAGATATCTGTTTTTTTATAATAAGGCTTCTCGCCGCCTCTGGAAATTCCCTGATACATAAAAGAAGAAACATAGGTCAGCCCCTGATCCTCGCTTCCCTCGTTGATGATCTCTGTCCAGGTCTGTACTGTCGGCACTCCGTCAAACAGGCGCATATGATATACTGCCTTCAGCTTTTCCGGGGAAATCATTACGATCTCCAGCTCTTTTCCGCCGGCCTGTGCCTTCAGCTCATGGTTCTCATAAACAAAATCCACAGAGGACTGATTGATGTTGTTTTTGTAGGCATGCATGTTTAAGCTTCCTGTGCCGCTTCTGTGGATCTCAACAGCCGGATAACAGATATCATCCTTCGGCTCCATGACTGCTTTTTTTACTTCCTGTGAAGAAAAATCTGCCAGCTCTACCACGCCGTTTTCCCGGATACGAAACTGGATATCCAGGCCATTCTCATGTAATTCGATCATTTTCATGTTTTCATTTTTATAGCTCATAGAAAATACCCTCCGTTTTTCTGATTCTGATCACAGTATAATATCTGTTTTTTTATAAGGTGACAGGTATCATCCCCTGAATGTAAAAATGCAATATATTGTCGTATTTATTTTTGCGTGATATACTGTTTGCTGACAGTAAAGAGTACAGTCAGTCAGACATGTAGGGCGATTTAATCGAATATCTGCATCTGTCCGACTCGCAATTTACAGCTGAAATATTTACATTCCGCTTCGCAGTATACTCAGGAGGTTTTTTCATGCCAGATATTTTCCAGGACTCTTCCCGATATTTCCATATTTCTGCTTTTTATGCTCTCTCCCTGCCTTATTATCATATGGAGCATCACACACATTCCAGCTATGAGATCATGTATATCACCTCCGGTTCCTGCCGGGTTTTCTGTCTGGATGGCACACAGGACACGGAATTCCCACTGAAATCCGGGCAATTTATCTTTATCCGGCCGGATGTACCTCACAGGCTGGAGATTCCGGATGGTTTTCCCTGCTCGATCCTGAATCTGGAATTTTCCCTTACTCCCGAAAAAAGTCCGGTTGCTCTGGAGCTTCTCCTGAAAAAGGATCCCGGATTTTCCTGGTTCTGGAATTTTACGGAAGCCTCCCAGGGCTTTTGCTCCGGCGCGGATTCCCGCAGCTTCGGATACAGCCTGAAGGATCTGCTCACCTTTTTACAACAAAATTCCGGTCAGATACAAAAGGAAGAATTTCTCTTCTTTCTTCTTTTCAGCCGCATGCTTACAGAGCTTGCATTCTGCGCCCGCTCCAGCCGGAGCCCCCAGGGAATCGTCTATCTGAAAAAAGCGCTCCGCTATATTGACGAGCATTATCTGGAAGACATTGATATTCCTGCTATCTCCGCATATGCAGGGATCAACAAATCCTACCTGCAGGCGCTCTTTACAGAAAAAAACGGCTGCACCATCAATACCTATATCAACCGCAAGCGTATGGAACAGGCCGCCTTTCTTCTGTGCAACAGTACTCTGCACATTACGGATATTGCCTTTTCTTCCGGATACAACAGCCGGCAGCATTTTGCACATACCTTCGAAAAATTTTATCATATGAGCCCCTCCAGGTACCGAAGCCTTCATACCCGGCCTCTCCGTTCGGATACCCAAAAGAAACGCTATCATATGACTGACGGACTGATGTTGGAAAGCGAACCCTTTCCTCAGGAATAAAACTTACTTCATACACCTACACCTTCAGGCTGATACCTGCGATCCACGTCTGAGCAGCCTAAAAAAGCCGGCCAGGTACGAAGCTCTTATCTCTTCGATAACCTGGCCGGCTTTTTATATTTATTGTCAAGCGGATATTCGCAATCCTACAGGGGACTTACTTGATTCGGTTAAAAATTTTCTATGGAAGCAGATTCTGCATACTCTTCAGGCTGATCGCCAGTGTGGAGGTATTATGCAGAAGTGCGGATGAAGTCGGCTGCAGGATACCTGCAACGCCACAGGCGATAAGACCTGCGTTAAAGGTAATAATAAAACGGTAATTGCGTCTGATACGCTTCATCAGTGCATTGCTGATCTCTTTCAGAACAACCAGCTCCTGAAGATCATCTGCACCTACAGTAATATCTGCAATCTCCCGGGCAATTTCAGCACCATCACTGATGGCGATACCGACATTGGCTGCGGAAAGTGCCGGAGAATCATTGATTCCGTCACCTACCATGATAACCTTTCTTCCGGCTGCCTTTTCTTTTTCGATGAAGTTGGCCTTATCCTCCGGAAGTACCTCGGAATAATATTCGTCCACTCCCACACGTCTGGCAATGGCTGCTGCTGTACGCTCACTGTCCCCTGTCATCATAACGATCTTGGAAATCCCTGCCCCACGCAGTGCTTCTACAGAAGCTTTCGCCTCCTCACGAAGAGGATCTTCAATACAGATCACGGCTGCAAGGCGTCCGTCAATGGCAAGATACAGATGGGAATACTCTTCCGGAATATTGTCGAATTTCTCCTTGCCATCCTCCGGGATCAGACATTTCTCATCTTCAAATACAAAGTGATAGCTTCCGATCACGGCCTTATGGTCTTCGATCGTAGTGGAAATTCCATGCGCTACTACATATTCAACCTTTGAATGCATCTCCTCATGGGCCAGATGCTTCTTCCTGGCAGCACTGACAACAGCCTTGGCCATGGAGTGTGGGAAATGCTCTTCCATACATGCGGCGATACGCAGCATCTCCTCCGGATCATTGTTGTCAAAAGGAACCACATCCACAACGGTTGGCTTCGCCTTTGTCAGAGTTCCTGTCTTATCAAATACGATGGTATCTGCCTCAGCCATTGCTTCCAGATATTTACCGCCCTTAACTGTAGCCTTATGTGTACCGGCCTCACGGATCGCAGACAATACAGAGATCGGCATTGCAAGCTTAAGCGCGCAGGAGAAATCCACCATCAGGATCGCAAGGGCCTTGGTGGCATTTCTGGTAAGGAGATATGTAAGTGCTGTTCCTCCAAGAGTATAGGGAACCAGCTTATCTGCCAGATGCTCTGCCTTTCCCTCCAAAGAAGATTTCAGCTTCTCAGACTCCTCGATCATGGTAACGATCTTGTCATAGCGGCTGGAACCACCTACCGTCTTTACGCGGATGGTGATCTCACCTTCCTCCACAACAGTGCCTGCATAGGCAACGCTGCCCTCTTTCTTGCATACAGGTACAGACTCACCGGTAAGAGAAGCCTGGTTGACCATAGCCTCTCCATCTGTAACACTTCCGTCAAAAGGAATTACGGTACCCATACGTACAACAACCTCATCTCCCGGCTGGACCTCTCCGGACTCTACCAAGATCTCCTGATCCTCTTTCTTCAGCCATACCCTGCCAACATTCAGGGACATGGTTCTTGCAAGATCACCTACGGATTTCTTGTGCGTCCACTCTTCCAGGATCTCTCCAATCCCAAGCAGGAACATGATGGAGCCTGCAGTACCAAAGTCCTGACGTAATACAGACACTCCAATTGCAGTGGCATCCAGGACCGGCACCTCGATCTTACGGTGAAGAAGTGTATCGATTCCCTTCCAGATATATTTCAGGGAAGTAGCTGTTGTATAAATGGCATTCAGCGGATATGGCAGAAAAAGCCTTCTTCCGTAATGGCAGATCACCTTGGAGATCAGCTTCTCCTGATATTCTGCATTCAGTGCTCTCCCTGAGCTCTGCAGCACCTGTGAAGGAACCTCTACATCCTGATAATGAAATTCGCTGATACCACGGATAACCGCAGCTCTGCTGCCCCGATAATTTACAACTGCGTCACAGGTTCTCTCATATACCTTGGCAGAAACCACTCCATCAAGATTCTCGAGATAATACAACAGCGTATCTGCCTGCCCGTAGCTCATCCTCTTCTGAGCAAGATGGATACGAAGCCGGCCTCTTGTCTCATGTTTGATATAAAATTTCACGGAAAATCGCCTCTTTACTCAGCTGTCTCTTCTGCTGTCTCTTCTGCTGTTTCTTTGAATGCATCCTCATCTGCAGTTTCCTCTGCTTCTGTCTCAACATCCTCTACAGCCTCTTCAGCTGCTGTTCTTTCCTCATTGATCTCCTTAGCTTCAGCATAAATATCTTCAGCATTCTCCTGAAGATTCGTAGCTGTTTTCATGATGCAGTCCTTAGCTCTTAAAACGGCTGCTGTGCATCCTGTGTAAAGCTTCTTCGCATCCTTGCTTGTGAGGATCTTGATTCCTGCTGTACCGAAAAGAACGCCTGCTGCAAAAAGTCCTGATTTCTTGAATTTAAAGTCTGCCATAATAATTTCCTCCTGATATATGATTTTTATTTTTTTCTGATTCCCGGTGAGGATTTTTCATGTCCGCCCCGATATTTTCATTATTATAAAATGTCTGTAAAAAAAAGTCCAGTGTTTTTTGTGTGAATTCAACACAATTTGTTAAATTTTCAGTTATTTTTGCCTAACAGTTAATTTTTACTAATAGTTTAATCTATCTAATTCTTAGTCTGTACAAACCTCTTCTTTCCTATTATATTGTGCCATAGCTTTTCCATACTCACCCGACCTCATGAACAGGCAGCAGCGCCAGGGTACGGATATTCTGTTCACTGATCTCCCCGCAGGCCCGAAGTCCTGCAAGAATCACTTCATTAAGCTTCTGTCCGGACAGATGGCATATCGTATCATCATCCAGTTCTACTGTGCAGACGCCTTTTGTGCTGCATGCCACGCGATACATATTCTTTCGGCTGATAGCACCAATGGATTCCAGCGTATTGACCATACGGTATACTGTAGCTACACCGATCTTCGGATCCAGTGCGGAAGCCCTGTAATAGATTTCCTTACAACAGGAGCACTCTCCCTCCAGGATAATGTCCAGAAGAATCTTTCTCTGTCTGGTGATGCGGAGCCCCTTCTCCTTCAGTTTCTCTATAATAAGATCCCTCTGCATCTCTGTATGTCGGTAGCATCCTGTTTTTTTCTCTTCTGTTTCGGCTTCTGCAATATGCATTCTGATCCCTCCTTTATTGAGAAAACTTTTCTTTTATCTAATAAGTTAGTATACTCCAACTTAGGTTAGTTGTAAATAACTCATTTGAACTTTTTTACATATTGAGGATTCTGCCTGAATACCATATAATGTTTCGTGAACCTGTACATAGGAAACCGTCGTTTTGACAAAATGACGAAAAATCCCCTTTCGTTTTTTCGTCAGAATGACAAGAAACTGCCGGAAACTTTGTAAGATTCAGCTCTAGCCCTTTTCTCTCATTTTCGATATACTGTTAACCAGCAAAGGAAATTACGTAAAAACAATATATTAATTTTGGAGGGAAACAACAATGGCAAGTTTATCATTATCTCACATTAATAAAACTTATCCGAACGGCTTCCAGGCAGTTAAAGATTTCAACCTGGAGATTGAAGACAAAGAATTCATCATCTTCGTAGGACCATCCGGATGTGGAAAATCTACAACACTTCGTATGATCGCAGGTCTTGAGGAGATCAGCGGTGGTACACTTAAGATCGGTGACAAAGTCATGAACGATGTTGAGCCTAAGGACCGTGATATCGCAATGGTATTCCAGAACTACGCTCTGTATCCTCATATGACAGTTTATGATAACATGGCATTCGGACTTAAGCTTCGTAAAGTTCCGAAGGACCAGATTGACAAGGCTGTTCGTGAAGCAGCAAGAATCCTTGACCTTGACAAGCTTCTTGATCGTAAACCGAAGGCTCTTTCCGGTGGTCAGAGACAGCGAGTTGCTATGGGACGTGCTATCGTTCGTAATCCTAAGGTATTCCTTATGGATGAGCCTCTTTCCAACCTGGATGCTAAGCTTCGTGTACAGATGCGTATCGAGATCTCTAAGATCCATCAGAGACTTGGTGCTACCATCATCTATGTAACACATGACCAGACAGAGGCTATGACACTTGGTACCAGAATCGTTGTTATGAAAGACGGTGTTGTTCAGCAGGTTGATACACCACAGAACCTGTATCAGAAACCAGGCAACCTCTTCGTTGCAGGATTCATGGGATCTCCGCAGATGAACTTCCTTGATGCTGTTATCTCCGAGAAAGGCGGCAATGTAGTTGCTACGATCGGTGGTGAGCATGAGGTTATTGTTCCGGCAGCTAAGGCTAAAGTCCTGAAAGACAAAGGCTATGTTGGAAAGAAAGTTGTTCTTGGTATCCGTCCTGAGGATATCCATGATTCTCAGATGTTCCTTGAGACATCTCCAAGCAAACCAATGAACTCCGTAGTTAAAGTTTACGAGCTTCTTGGTGCTGAAGTATTCCTGTACTTCGATGTTGACGGAACTCAGGTTACAGCACGAGTTGATCCTCGTACAACAGCTAAGACCGGTGATCCGATCAGATTTGCATTCGATATGGAGAAAGCTCACTTCTTCGACAAAGAGACAGAGCTTACTATCACAAACTAATTCTCGTCGAATCATAAAAACAGAATGTAACCCCGGGGGATATGATTTCCCGGGGTTTCTTTTTATTTCACTAGTTTTATTTCACATCAGAAAGGACGCTTTTTATGAAAATACAGCAAACAATTCAAAAATGTCTGGATGACTGGAACCGGATCAGCGGTCTTGATTTCTGTATTCTGGATGAAAATGACCAGATATACATTTCCACAGGGGACCGCCGACTTCCTTCTTCTGAAAAGCTTGCTCAGTTTCGGGAGGATCCTGCCTTATGCATCTCCAACCGCAGCTGCAGTCTGTACAAGCTGAACAACATACCTCAGAGCAATATGCTTCTGATCGTATGGGGCTCCGGAGAGCAGGCTTCTACCATCGGAGAGCTTGCTGTCTGCCAGGTAGAAAGTCTCCTCACTGCCTATACGGAAAAAACAGACAAGAACTCCTTTATGCAGAATCTTCTCCTGGACCGCTATTCCCAGGTAGAAGCTTTTAACAAGGCTGCCCGTCTTCATATCACACCTTCTGCCCGCCGTGCGGTATTTCTTGTGGAAACCAAGCAGCACAAGGACGAAAATGCCCTGGCTACCATCCGCAACATCTTTTCTGCCCGCACACGGGATTTTATCACTGCACTGGATGATTCCGGCATCATCGTAGTACGTGAGCTTCAGAGCACCGAAAGCTACGAAGAACTGGAGGGTATCGCCTGCATGCTGGTGGATATGCTCAATACAGAGGCCATGACCTCTGCCTGGGTTTCCTACAGCAATGTTGCAGATGATATCATGGAGCTTTCCGATGCCTACAAGGAAGCCCGCACTGCTCTGGAGGTCGGCAAGATCTTTTATGCTGACAAAAACGTTTTCGGTTACAACCGTCTGGGCATCGGACGTCTGATCTATCAGCTTCCCACTCAGGTTTGCAACATGTTTGTAGGCGAGATCTTCGGAGAAGAATCCCTGGAATCTATTGACGACGAAACCCTCAATATCATCCGGACCTTCTTTGAAAATAACCTGAACCTTTCTGAAACCTCCAGACAGCTCTATGTGCACCGGAATACTCTGGTGTACCGTTTTGAAAAGCTACAGAAGCGTTTTGGCCTGGATATCCGTACCTTTGAGGATGCACTGGCCTTCAAGCTTGCCATGATGGTGTCCGATTACATTACCTATTCCGGAAATCATGGAAAATAGATTCTGCTCGTAAAAATCCATCCAAAATGCAGGAACACAAAAAATCCCCGGAAACAGCAGATAATGTCTGTTTCCGGGGGTTCTTTATTTCAGCAGCATCAGATGCTCCGATGGAAAATACAGATATTCCGGAAGATCTTTGTCCGGATCCTCCGTAAAGCTGTTTTTGGGACGCATCCACCATAATCCGGCAGCATTCTCTTCCGCTTTGTTTCGGATCATATACTGATGTTCAAATGTAGTTTCTATGTATTGGTCTACCTGCACTGCCATACAGTTCTCACCCGGCTCTGATTCCGGGCGGATCCAGTGGCCACGGATCCCTACATGGGTAATATCCTCATCTACATTTTCTTCGGTATGGAGCTTCATTTTCCAGTCCGCCGCATAGATCTCGTGAGGTCCCAGCCTCTCCGCTCTGGAAAAATTCTTACAGCCGGTAAGCTTTGCTGCCTCCAGAAGTCCCGGTCTCTCAAACAGCTGCTTTGTCTCCCCTGTCACAAGGATTCTGCCTTCATGTACAATGGAAAGCTCCCTGCAGAATTTATAGGCCTCATCTCTGCTGTGTGTCACAAGGATCATATCTCCCGGATAGTCCTTGAGGAAATCCTGCATCTCCCGCTGGAGCACATCCTTCAGGTAACCGTCCAGTGCGGAAAACGGCTCATCCAGAAGAATAGCTTCCGGCTCTCCAATCATCATTCTGGCCAGTGCCACTCTCTGCTGCTGTCCGCCGGAAAGCTGTGAGGGCAGGCGCTTCTCCAACCCCTCCAGATGATATCGCCGGATCAGATCTGCCACTTTTTCTCTGGCGGAGGATTTTTCCCCACGATAACCGCAGCGGATGTTCTGTTCCACTGTCATGGTTGGGAACAGCGCATAATTCTGAAACAGATATCCGATCCGTCGCTTCTGCGGTTTCAAATTGATCCCTTTTTCAGAATCAAACACTGTTTTTCCATTGATAACGATCCTTCCCTTATCCGGTGTTTCGATCCCTGCAATACAGCGTAAGGTCATGCTTTTTCCGCTGCCGGAAGCACCAAGAAGCCCAATGGCTGCCGAACTGCCTTCAAAATCTACCTTCAGGGAAAAATCACGGAAGTTTTTTTCGATATTTACTTTGACTGCCATCAGATCCACCTTCTTGTTTTCATTCCTCTTCCGGATACGATATTGATCAGCGCTACGATCACAAAGGAGATCAGCACGATCACAACGACCCAGAAGCCTGCAGTTCCGTAATTTCCGGCTGCTGTCTCTGATGCAATGGCAACAGAAACTGTTCTGGTTTTTCCAAGGATATTTCCGGCAAGCATAGAGGTTGCGCCATATTCTCCGATCGCGCGTGCAAATGCCAGCACTGTTCCGGATGCGATCCCCGGTCCTGCCGCCGGCATGACTACCCGCCAGAAGATCCGGCTGTCGCTCATCCCCAGAGTCTGACCTGCATGGATAAGATTTATATCCACCTGTTCAAAAGCAGCCCGTGCATTGCGGTACATCAGCGGAAATGCAATCACTGCCGCTGCGACCACACAGCCCTTCCAGGTCTGCACGATCTTAATATCAAAATTATCCAGAAGAAAGCTTCCGAAGGGCCTTTTCAGGCTGAAGATCAGTAGCAGAAAAAATCCAGCCACTGTAGGAGGAAGTACCAGCGGAAGAGTAAGGATCCCGTCCAGTACTGCTCTGGCTCCCGGCTTCAGCTTCATGATCTTCCGGGCGCAAAATATTCCCAGAAAAAAAGCGATCACTGTGGCTGCCAGACCTGTTTTTAAGGAAATCCACAGAGGACTCCAGTTTATTTCTCTCAAAAATTCTGTCATATTTCATTCCTGTGCCGGCATTTACTGTGTTTCAATATTTACTGCCTGCCGGTTTTCTACACCATACTCATTTGGATGTGCTGTCTGCGGAAGCTGTGCTGTCCTCAGCCTCCGTGTTGTCTGCAGAAGCTTCTGTGGCATCCTCGGAATCCTCAGCCTCATATGCTGTAAATCCATAGTCCTCAAATACCTTGATTGCTGCGTCAGACTCCACATAATCAAGAAAAGCCTCTGCTGCCCTGGTATCGTCTTCCGATGCTTCCTTGTCCTCGATAAGTCCCACAGGATAAAGAACCGGCGTCTTAAGGCTGTCTGCCGGCGCCTCTGCGATGATATCTACTTTATCAGTAACAGACGCAGCATCTGTCGCATATACAACACCAACCTCATTACTTCCTTCACTGACTGCTGCAAGTACATCCGTTACATTCTTGCACTCGTTGATCTCCATTTTGTTTACATCGTCCATGATTCCAAGATTGTTAAAGATCTCACGGGCGTACTGTCCCACCGGAACATCCTCTCCTGCAAGCGCCATATTCTCAGCGTCTGTGATATTCTCGAATCCTGTTACCTTTGTCTCTCCGTCCTTTGGTCTGATCAGAACGACTTTGTTCTCAAGAAGATCCTTAACGGTGTCTTCCTTTGTCAGTTTTTCCTCTGTGAGGGCATCCATCTGTTTATCTGCTGCTGAAAAGAAAAGATCACAGCGTGCACCTTCCTCGATCTGTGTCTGCAGTGTACCTGAGCTGTCTGCACTGTAATAGATCGTTACATTCGGATAAAGCTCATTGAAATCCTTCTGGATCTCCTCCATGGAATTGCTGAGGCTGGCAGCAATAAATGCATAAACCTCTCCCTTCAGGTTCTCATCACCTTTCACTTCTGTGTCCGCCGCAAAAACAGTTCCGGTCATAAGGCCTGTTGTTAAAATTCCCGCGGTAAGGGCTGCTAAGATTTTTTTCTTCATCTTTTGTTTCTCTCCTTTTCCGTTTCGTTCAGTTTTGTTTAGTTTTGAATGGTTTTGTTTAATTTTACCGAAAGAAAAGTTTCTTGTCAAGCTATAAGGCATTGCTGTTTTTCTCTACAAGTGCTATCATAAATACATAGTTGACAAGCCAGGCGGATGTTCACGATCCGCTTCGTTTCTTATCATGAGTGGCTTACAGCACTCCTGATACAGACAAATCCCACACAAGGTTCATTGCTCTGCACAACGGAAGCAGAGAACTTGCCTGATCCGGTTCATTCAATATTCAAGAAAAGGAGAATTACTTATGAAACTCAGTGCACGTAATCAGTTAAAAGGAAAAATCATCAACATCAACCAGGGAGCTGTAAATTCCATCGTTTCCATCGATATCGGTGGTGGAAATATCATCACTGCTACCATCTCCTGTGCGGCGGTGAAAGAACTTGGACTGAAAGTAGGCTCTGATGCTTACGCAGTTATTAAGGCAACCAATGTTATGGTAGGTATCGATGAATAAAGTCTACACAGCACAGGAAGTTGCAGATAAACTAAAGATCAAAAAATCCACAGTATATGACCTGATCAAACGCGGAGAGCTTTCCTCCTCCAAAGTCGGCAAACAGCTGCGGGTCAGCGAGGAACAGCTGTCTCAGTATCTTAAGGGTTCGGAATGTTCTGCGTCTTCTGCTCAGTCTTATGATCACCAGCCGGAGAGTTCTCTTTTGAAAAGGGATTATCTTCTGCATTCCAGTGGACTGATCATCAGCGGACAGGCTTCTCCGGCTCTGGATCTTCTCCTGAATCAGCTTCCCACACACCCGGACAATCTGCCTGTTCTGCAGTCTCACATGAATACCTACAACGGACTGTATTCTCTCTATTTTGAAAAAGTCCACATTGCCTGTGCATCCGCCTCACCGGAAGATATCCATAGCCTTATACCCGGTATCCCACTGACTGTGATCTCTCTGTGTCAATATCCCGTCGGCTTCTATGTAAAAAAAGAAAATCCCAAAAATATCCGGGGATTTTCTGATCTTACACGGGCAGATATTATTTTTGTGAACCGCGAAAAAGGAAGCAGCCGTCGCATCCTTCTTGACCGTACACTTCTGTCTTCCGAAATTTCACCGGATTCCATATCCGGATATCGAAATGAGCTTGTTACCGATCACTCCACGGCTGCTGCAGTGGCTGGCGGACAGGCAGACATAGCTCTTGGCGAGGCCTGTGTAGCGAGAAACTTTCCGGAGCTGGATTTTCTTCCTGTTTGCCAGGAATCACTCTTCCTGGTTATGCAGACCAAAAATCTGAGCACCCCCGGCTTTCAGGCCGTAGCGGAAACCATTGCATCCGAACCTTTCCGCCGGTTTTTAGCTCTTCAAACCGGATACGATACTACTAACACCGGAAATATCCGGCATATTTAGGGCTAAGAAAAACGCTTATGTAAAAAATTCTTCCACAACCATTTCTTTGATAATACAAAATCAGCCAGCACGTCAATGATCACTCCTTATTTTTGCCCAATTAAGGAAGTTTCTTGATCCTATGACTGCTGGCTGATCTTTATTTATTCAGATATTGATATACTCTTGAAGAAATCGAACGAATTCCGTACAGTAAATGATCTTCGGAAGCGCCTTCTGAAAATATACATAATACATAATTTGTTTTCTTTCCATAGACGATTGCCATATCATGCTGAACTGAGCTTGTCTCACCAGTTTTGTTCGCGCATACTATACCTGTCGGAAGACCTGATGGAATTTTGTATCGTTTCGTCTGATGCAGTAAAAGATTTAGCATTTCTCTGGAATACTGTTGAGAAACACACTGACCTCGATAGATTTTTTCTAAGAGTATCCCACAATCTTTTGCAGATGCCGTGTTACGCCAGCCATCACTGCTCCAGGCAGAAGAAGACGGATGCAGGGAACTGTGACAACCGGTATTTTTGTAACCGTTCTTTCGAAGATATTGGTTCACTACAGCCGTTCCTCCTACAAAGCTTCCGCCTCCCTGACGCCTTACCAGTTCATTATAACATTCATTATCACTGACGGTGATCATATCCCACAGCAAGCTGTACACACCGGAGCTGTATTGCATTTTTCCCTGACGGATCTGATCATAGACCGACGCCATCACAAATGCCTTGATCGTACTTGCCGGATACATTTCCCGATCATTTATGTTTACAACATTTCCTGTTTTCAGATCTTTTATATAAACAGACCAGTCTCCACCGTAGGCAGAAACAAAGCTCTCCAATTCCGATTTAAATGCACTTAGAGCATACTCTGATCTTGTACTTTTTCTTCCCTGCCAGTCCACATACTGACCATCCGGTGTTTTCATATTTTTCGCAATGGTTCCGTTCGATTTCAGGTAATAACCATCTTTCCACCGGTTCACCAGCATTTTTCCATTTTGGTCTACATAATATTGCTGGCCCTCACAGGTTACCCACCCTGCCTTCTGCACCATTCTTCCGTTATCATTGCCAAAATAATAAATTCCGTTAAACTTTTTTCCCTGAACTGTTTTGTTCACTTTATGAAAAGACGGACACATGCAGATTCTTCCGGTTCCATAGAAATAATAATAACCACCTTTAAAATTACGCCCACCGAATCTTCTCTGTCTTATATAGCGTACTGTTCCACGATCAGCCAGTTTTCCGTACGCTTCCACATAATAAATGCCTGCGATAATTTTTTTGCCCCGTACCTTCTGTTCAGCTATGTTTACAAAGCCACGCTCTCCCTTTGAAATTCTTCCATTGGAGTCTGTGATGTGGTATTTATCAAAGCGGACACCAGAAACTGTCTTTTTATCGAAATAATAAACGGATTGCTTTCTCAAAAGTTTTCCGTTTTTATCAAACATATAAAATCCTGTTTTTAAAAACTCTGTCTTTGGGATTGACAAATAACGTAATCCGGTAAGTTTTCGCTTATTAGAATCTTTCAAATACCAGTTCCCGCCAGATTTCTGAAGATAATTTCCACTGTTATCCCAAAATCGTACCGTTCTTTCAGCAGCCTCGACCTTTATCTCTGTACTTCTGGCACCAATAATACATCCAAAAACCACTACTAATATCAACCAATATATACAAACTGTTTTTTTTGCTTTCATACTTTAACAAGACCTGCCACAGACGATGGCAGGTCTTTCTCCTTTATCTTTATTATCCTATTTTCACACAGATGTTCTGGATCAGGCGGTTGTATCCGCTTACCTTTTTCAGCCATTCCAGCGCTATGGACACTGCCAGTGAAGCCAGCAGAAGCGTCAGTGTATTGGTCAGAAAATATCCACTCACATACACAAAAGAAGATTTTCTTATAAATGTATGTATCAGAAATATATTCATGGAATGTTTTCCGAGGAACAATAAAATCTGTCGCACTCCCGGAATGACATTAATAAATTCGCAGCAAAATGCCATAAATACAATTGGATACACACCCCAGTGGATCTCACTGTATACCGTCAGCGGCAAAGTTCTGTACGCTTTATACAAAATAAACACCGCAAGAAGCTCCAGAAGAAATTTGAAAACATGCTTCATTCCAGCATTCCATATCTTAAACCATCGGTTAAACAGATCATACTTGGCTACACACATTCCCATGAGAAATACCGGTAAAAATGCATAAATACCCGTAATTCCCATAACCTCCAGGGAAATTATCCGTGGAAATGCTGCAACAGCCACAAGAATAAATACCAGATATTCTTCCTTTATCATAAACAGTGGCACGCAGATGATAAAAATGATCGCCGCACTCATATACCACCAGGTTCCGTTCAGAGTCGAAGTTCCGAAAAGTTTCGCCAGACCAAAAAAATCCAGCACCATTGCGCTAACACCTTTGGCAATATTTCCGTTTCCGAAATATCTGGCCACGGCATAGCCGTTATAAAGCTGTGAGCTCACAACAGAAAGCCCCCATATAATCCAGAACCCTCCCATTGTTTTTATCAGTCTTTTGGCTGTCCACTTGCCAGGTGTAGAATTATTTTTTCTGTAACTGAGATACAGTCCGTATCCGGAAATAAATGCATAGATCGGTACACAGATCTTAAATGTTCTGCACAGATACATGATCCGATCTGCTGAAAACGGAGTGAAAACAACATTCAGCCCCTCAAATCTATCTTGACTCAGATACATATGATGGAACAGCATTATAACAATGGCAATGCCCTTCATCACCTGAGAATTATATTTATCAAACTTTATTGCCTGCTTTCCTTCCAAAATCCAACCTCCATATTACCGATTCTCGATGATCCTCTCATAAACTCGTTTGGAACAGTTACGGTCATTAAATGCAAAGGTCTCATCCATTCGTTTCCGATATTCCTCTTTCATCTGACAGCCGTCTGCCATATATTCGATGATCCGGTCCACAGTTCCGTCCAGTGTATGCTCCACCTCTCCGAAGCCATCTCTCTCATAGTCAAAGTATCCCTCTGTGTAGGAATGCGCGCCACTGAAAAAGCTGTCTCTGTCAAACTGGGAGTATACGATGGGTTTTCTCAAATATGCAAAATCAAAGGCAACCGAAGAATAGTCCGTGATCATCAGATCTGTCTGGGCAAAAATGTCCTTGTAGGAATAAGACGAATCCATAAATTTTACCCGTGGATCATGACGGAACATATGCAGACCGTCAATGGTATTTGGGTGAGGCATGAAGCAGATGGTATATCCGTACTTCTCTGCCGCTCCCAGAAGTCTTTCGTTGTTGAGAAGATCATCATAAAAATGGAAATATTCGCTTTCCTGAAATTCTTTTCCAAGCTGCCATACCCCTCTGGCATCGGTTCCTGAGGAAAGGCTTTTGCGCCAGGTAGGCATCACCGTCACATACTTACGCTCATCATGAACCAGACGGTCATAACGCGGCATTCCCGTAAGCCAGATATTTTTTTCCGGATAAAAATAGTCATAGGTAAAGGCAGAATCATATTCCGGCTTTGTGCTGACGATAAATCCGAAAAGATTACGGTTGTATTTGTTCAGCCACTTGGACTGGTTGTCTTTGGTCACACCATGCTGCAAAAATACCAGCTTTTTGTCATAGATGATATCGCGGTACAGATACTCCAGCTTTCCAAAAGGATTGATCACCGGTTTGTTAGCCTGGGAGGACAGTGAAAATTCATTCAGCAGGAACAGAAGCTTATGCTTCCAGGAGAAAGGCTCCACAACCTTTCCAAGCTTCTTCATTTCCACATAATCCTGTGTATCCTTGTTGACTACAAAGTACGGCTCCACCGTAGGGTCCGGATTGGCGCAGAGATAGCGGAACATCACTTCGCCGTTGTCATCTCCGCGTGTTGTACGATCGGAGATCAGCCAGATCTGCTTTTTCTGCTTTGCCTTCTGCATCTCGTAGAGCTTACGTACGAGAACTGCCTTTTTTCCGGCCTTTCCCTGAGAAAATATTGCTTTGGTGCGTTTTTTCTTCAGCTGTTTCTCCCTACTCTGACTGTATGGCTCTACCGTTACTTCATACTGATGGCCCAGAACCTTTGCATCTTCCTGATCCTCTCCACGGATCATCCGGACTTTTTCGTTAAGATACAGAAGCTTATCCTCTATATGCAGGAAAAGCGGCAGCTTCTTTGTAAATGGCACATATTTTCCGTAGGAAATATTGTACATTTTATTTATATGTCCATCTGTGCCTGTGCCCCAGCTGATAAACTCCCGGATCTCGGAAAGCGGAATGTCCACGATATACAGCTTCTCAACGGCACTTTCTTCTCTGCACCAGCCGGTTCTTTCCAGTGTATATTTCCATCTGGCTTCATAGGTGTTGCCACCAGTCATCATATATGCACGGTTTGTCCTGCTCACAGGCTCCACAATGGAAAATTCACAGTGCAGCTGGTCTTTTTCCGGCTGGAATATCTTGACACGGAGATTGTCATATATGGGATTCAGGATCGTGTCTGCCTGATCCGGAAATTTTTTGCATATATCCGGATAATATTTTCGGAGAAGATATACTTTGTTTGCCCTGCTGATATGCTGATTGGACATCACGATCTCCGGAAACTCCATCTGCTTCAGGAAGCTTTCGATACCTTCCTCATATCTGCACTTTTTCTCTTCATCAAGCTTCTCGTTATCAAATATGATATCAGCTATTTTTGCGCTGTAATACAGCAGCACATAATCTGCATTTTTTTCATGAACAGGATTTTCTTTTATTCTGCAGTCTGCGATCTTTCGGAAAAATTCCTGATAAAATACCTCCAGCTGGTCCGGATCCTGCAGCATATTCTTCCAATCCTCCACCATGAGATGGTCCGCAAGGATCTGCACATAGATATCTTCCCCTGAAGCCACTCCCAGACTCCGGCAGCTTACAACGGACTGATATACCATGGTCATCACATCCAGATACCAGATCTCCGGACGGATCTCGGATACCCATTTCACCTGATCTGCGGCAAATGTGTAAGCGGTATACAGCTGATGCAGAAGATATACATTGTTATCCAGCGTTGTTTTTTCGGTGAAACGGTTACAGTAATTATTATGCTCCCGCACATAGATATTTCCTTTTCCACGGATCTTTGTTAGGACAACATCTCTGTTTTCTTCCTCAAAGCAGCGTCTGATCTCTGCACTGGATTTTGGGGAAAAACGGATTCCGGCTTTTGCAAAAACAACATAGCTTCCGGCTATCTTATCCTTCAGCTCCGCCACAAGATCCCCACATTCCAGTCCGTCAATATATAAAAGATCCCGGTCATCCAGCATCTCCCGGAAACGAGGATCCTCCGGATTGAACTCTCCGTAGATCTTATCCAGCTCTTCGTCCTTGAGCTCTTTCTCCTTTTCTCCGGCTTCCTCCAGCTCCCGCATGTCCCGTTCATCAGGAATATCCATATCTCCTGCAATGCATACTGCAAGGATCTGTACCGTTCCTTCCGGTGTGACCTCACGTACATTTTTAAAGGTTCTGTAAAGCTTTGCGGTATCTTTTGCAAAAACAACTACTGAAAATTCATACTCCCTGTTCATATTGCTCCTTTTGTATCCTTACATTAAAATTTTTTCTCTTTCAGCCTTCTTTTCAGTTTGTCCGGTATTTGAGCATTGGCTATATATTCATAAATTCGTTTGCTGTTGTCATTGTCCCTGTAGGGAAGAAGCTCATCTCTTCTTCCTGAAAATTCCGGTTTTTCACGGAATCCGTTCCTCGCATATTCTCCGATAAGGTCTACCAGCTGGTTCTGATCCCATGCCAGATCTCCGAAAACATCTTTTTTGTAGTCCATATAGCTTCCCTGGACTTTCTCATAGGTTTCCAGATCAAAGGGATAAAATACCACCGGTTTTTCCTGATAGTAGACATCCCAGGAAACAGAAGAATAATCGGTGATCAGCATATGACAGCTCATCAGAAGCTGATTCAGCGGCATAGTCCCAAATGGGATCAGACGGATATGCCTGTCTTCCACCTGAAAGCTCCGGATATGTTCCCGGAATTTCGGATGGATATAAAAATTCAGCGTGATATTTTCCTTTTCCAGAAGAGTCTTAAGCCTCTCATCCTGCAGAAATGCTTTATAACGCTGATAGTATTCACTTTTTTTGAACTGCTCCTCGCTGATATCCTCCAGCCAGCTTCTCCATGTAGGCATCAGCAGGATCTCTTTATGAGCCGGATCCGACTTGTCCTCCAGCACATCCCATCTGGCCAGTCCGGTGATAATGATCTCTTCATTATCGTATCCGAAATAATCATGGATGATCTTCTGTTCATAACCCGAAGACACCACAAACAGTGCCATCTGATTGCCTCCGCCTTTATGGAAGGTCCTGTGGCATTGCTTGAAGCCCATCACTCCATGCTGGAGAAATACGATGTTCTTCCGTGCCTGATACAGAACCTTGTAGATGCTGTTGGGCGAATCCCAGATATAAAAATGCCGGATTGCATCGGTAGATATCAGATACCGTGCAGCGCTGAGATAGATCATGTACTTAAATGACATGAACTGGATCACATTGGCATCATACTCTTTTACAGCCTGATAATCCGGACATTTTTTATCTATTACATAAAAAATCCGACTTCTGTCCTTCTCCGGTGCATGCTCCATACAGTACCGGAAAAAATAGAGGCCGTTGTCCTGTGCCATTGTACAGTATTTCTCGCAGATCAGCCATAATTTCTTATGATCCCAGTAAGGTTTCAGGATAAAATAGCAGAATAATGCAAGAAATTCTTTTGCTATAAATGCATAGCTGTCATATTTCGGATCATATTTCCGGTATTGAATGGTAAACTGCCTTGCTCCGTTGACAAAGGGATAAACCATATGCCCATCCCCGGTTCTGGTCCATCTTGGAAAAAGGATCAGCTTAAGTTTAAGTTTTGAACTTAAGCCTCCCAGGATCGCATCCTCATAATTTCCTTTTCCTTCTTTATCCACAGATGCCACCACATCCCAGAATGCGGTTTCCATCGGATACTGATCTACATTGATCTGTGCATGATACACGATCGTATTTCCTTTTTTTGCTGTCTGCATTTCAAAAGGAAAACTTGTATCCAACACTGCATTTCGCTGTTTCAGCTTCAGGGAACGGATCCTTCCTCTGGATCCTTCCAGCTCAAAACTGATCTTTATGGTTCCTTTTGTCAGCGAAAATTTCCTGGTTTTTACCTTGATCTCCGCCGGAGCTTCCATTAACTGCTGCAATTTTTCACCACCTGTTACATTTCTTTGATCGCTTTGTAATTTCTTTCACAATTCTTTGTATCCCACAGATCAAAATATTTTCCGTGTCTTTCCAGATAGATCTCTTCATTGGCAAATCCCTGCTTATGCAGGCGGATCAGCCAGTCCGTTACTTCCTGTTCCGTTACACATACCGGACCGAAGCCATCTTTCCGGAAATCAAAATACCCGATCTGATGATGACTTTGCCGGAATTTTTCATTGTCAAACTGGTAGTAGACCAGTGGCTTTTTCATGTAGGCAAAGTCCATGGCCACACTGGAAAAATCAGTCACCAGCACTGCGGACTCTTTAAGGAGTGTCTGCACATCGTACTCAGGCCAGGACGCCACTGTGATCTTCGGATGATCCACATGAAAATATTTCAGGAACCGATGCATTTCCCTGTGCGGATAAAAGATGATCTGAAGATCGTTCTCCTCAATATAGCGGATCAGTCTCTCATCCTTGAGAAGTGCATCCCAGTACCGGTAATAATCGGTTTCCATGAATTTCTGTGCTTCCAGCTCGTGATCAGAGGCTGAGATCTCATTGCGGATATACATACGCCAGGTCGGCATGATCAGGATCTGGTTCTTTTTTACCTTCATATCATGAAGCTGGTCAAAACGACACAGTCCCAGCTCCTGCACATAGCCTTCCGGATATCCGTACCGGTCATTGACATATTTCCACTCATCATAGGTACTGGTAACAAAAAGGCTCATTTTTGTATGGGGATAATACAGAAAACTAAGATCTGCCGTAATGATCCCATGCTGCAGGAACGCCCGCTTGTTCCGTAGGATTCCGTAAACCTCCAGCACATAGCAGATGGCTGCGTTTGGTTTTCCCATTTTCTGGGAGCTGATATTTTTTGATGCAGCCAGATAGTAGATCCAGTGGCGGAAGCTTCCATACTGGATCACAGGTCCCAGATCTTTTACCCGGGCATAATCCGGAGATTTTCTATTGATGGCGTACACTGCATCCTCACTGGTATTTTCTCTCAGATATTTGTACAGCCAGAATCCGTTATCCCGGCATTCATTCTCTGTATCACAGAGAAGCCAGAGATCCCTGCGAAAAAGTCTGTAGACCATCGCAATGGGAAATGCCAGGATAAACTTGATGATGTGAAGCAGATCCCCAGGTTTTACTCGTTTCAGTTTTTCAAGAAATGTCTGTTCCATGTTTCCCTCTGTTTACAGGATCCCGGTTTATTCCTCTGACCAGTCTCCGTTATCATCCCAAACAATCTCTCCGTCTCCGCTGTCATCTGTATCTGTACTGTTGTCAAGAGAATCGTCACCGCTTCCGCTGTTGCTGCTGTCATCTACATAGTCGCCGCTATTATCACTGCTGTCATAGTTTCCATCATCACTGCTGTTGTCGTAGCTTCCGTCATCGCTGCCGTCGTAGCTTCCGTCATTACTGCTGTCATAGCTTCCGTCATCACTGTTATCATAGCTTCCATCATCACTGTTGTCATAGCTTCCATCGCTGCTGTCGGAAGAAGTATCCGTGATACCGGAAGAACTGTCTGTCAGATCTGAAGCATCTGTGCTGTCTGCGGAATCACTGCTGTCCGCCTCACTGTTATCCGTTTCCACATTGCCAATAGTGCTCTTCTCACTCTTGTCACTGAGGCTTGTATAGGTCAGGTATGCTTCTCCGTTATCGATCATCAGTTTTGCCTTTTCCATATCGCTCAGCTGTACACTGTAGATCTCATAGGCATTTCCGTCTCCGTCTACGATCTTCATATCATAGATGGCATCTCTTGCAGAATCCGGGGTGTAATACATCTGCACCTGCTCCGCATCTTTGATGGTAGCTTCTGCAGGAACAAGACTTTTGCCCCATTCTTCCCCTCCTGCCGCGCGGAGATAGATCTCACGGATCTCTCCCTTCGTGCTGTTGGTAAGATAAACAAATTTTGCAGTACTGGTCTTTACACCGATCAGCTTCGGTGCAGGTGTAGATGTGGGAAGCGGTGTGGATGTAGCCGGTGCAGCCGTAGGTGCGGCTGTAGGAACCGGTGTTGGTGTCACCTCTGCTGTTTCCTTTGATGATTTTCCACAGCCGGCAATACCAAGCGCCGTCACTGCTGTCAGTACGATCAAAAGCTTCTTATATTTCATAATGATTACCTCCAGATTGCAGTTTTATGCTAAAAATGTTTTTCCAACGAAGTATCCGAGCACCAGGATACCAAGAATGATCCTGTACCAGCCGAATACTTTAAAATCGTGTTTCTTGATATATCCCATCAGGAATTTGATGGCAAGAATAGATACCACAAAAGATACCACAACACCTACGATCAGGATGATCAGCTCTGTGGAGCTGAAGGCAAAACCGAATTTCACCAGTTTCAGAAGACTTGCTCCGAACATAACCGGAATTGCCAGGAAAAAGGTAAATTCCGCTGCAACTGTACGGGATGTTCCTGCAAGGATTCCTCCGATAATGGTAGATCCGGAACGGGATGTTCCCGGAATCACGGAAAGCACCTGGAAGCAGCCGATGATCAGCGCTGTCTTAAAGGAAAGCTCATCCAGTCTGGTGCAGGTTGGTCTGCGGCGTTTGTTGTAGTTCTCGATAACGATAAAAAGCACACCATAAACGATCAGCATGATGGCAACGACCACATAGTTGTAAAATTTCTTTTCAATAATGTCATTAAAAGGAAGAGCGATGATGATCGTCGGCAGACATGCTACCAGGATCTTAAACCAGAGGATCCACTTATCCTTATCACAGTATTTTTCTACAAAAGTAAGGACAGTTCTGGGTACTGCCGGCTGTTTACGCAGTGCCATCTGTGTTTTCTTCGGGATTTTTCTTATGTAAAAAGGCCACAACTTGTTCCAGTACAGTACAACAACTGCCAGGATCGCGCCAAGCTGGATCACCACCAGGAAAAATTCCATAAATGCCTCGGATACATTCAGCTTGATAAACTCATCCACAAGGATCATATGTCCGGTACTGCTGATCGGAAGCCACTCGGTGATTCCCTCCACAATACCGAGAAGGATAACCTTCAGTAATTCTATAAAAATCATGTTAACTCCTTTCTAAAAGCAAGATAAGGACAGGGCCGGTATGTGAACGACGGCCCCGTCCTTATCAGTATATTACATATTTGACAATTCGTAAACTTTTAATTTTTTATTTCACAAAATTTACAATTTTTTATCGATTGTCGATGGTGGCGATATCTACCAGAGTCAGGTGGTTCAGGTCTGTATTCTCAAGACTTGTGACCAGAGCCTCTGCAGTATCAAGGCTTGTAAGCACATTGACACCTGTCTCGATAGCATTACGACGGATCACGAAACCATCCTTCTGGTGCTCAACACCCTGTGGCGGTGTGTCGATAACAACATCGATCTTGTGGCCAAGGATCAGGTCCATCAGGTTCGGAGACGGCTGCTCCAGCTTGTTGGTACGTGTTACCTTGATTCCGTTTTCAGTCAGTACGCTTGCAGTACCTCTTGTTGCAAAGATACGGTATCCCTGAGCTTCGAAACGTTTTGCGATCGGAATGATGTCCTTCTTATCCTCATCTTTTACAGTGATGATCATCTGTTTGTGCTTCGGAAGACGGATTCCGGCTCCGATGAAGGCTTTGTAAAGAGCCTCGTTAAAGGTTTTTGCAATACCAAGGCACTCACCTGTGGATTTCATCTCAGGTCCGAGGCTGATATCTGCGCCTCTGATCTTCTCGAAGGAGAATACCGGCATCTTGATTGCGAAGTACTCTGCTTCTTTCTGAAGTCCCGGTGTGTAACCAAGCTCTTTGATCTTATGTCCAAGGATAACTCTTGTTGCAAGCGGAACGATCGGGATTCCTGTTACCTTGCTGATGTACGGTACTGTACGGCTGGAACGCGGGTTAACCTCGATGACATATACATCCTCGCCTACAACGATGAACTGAATATTGATCATACCGATTACATGAAGTGCCTGTGCAAGACGGCGTGTGTACTCGGCGATGGTATCTTTTGCTTTCTGGCTGATGGTCTGTGCCGGATATACGGAAATACTGTCTCCGGAATGGATACCTGCACGCTCGATGTGCTCCATGATTCCAGGGATCAGGATGTCCTCACCGTCGCATACTGCATCGACCTCGATTTCTTTACCCATCAGGTACTTATCAACAAGGATCGGATGCTCCTGTGCGATCTGGTTGATGATTCCGATGTACTCTTCCACGTCCTCATCGCTGACAGCGATACGCATTCCCTGTCCTCCAAGTACATAGGACGGGCGGACAAGTACCGGATAACCCAGCTCATTGGCTGCTTTTTTCGCCTCTTCTGCTGTGAATACGGTATGTCCCTTCGGTCTCGGGATCTCACATTTCTCAAGGATGGCATCAAAGAGCTCTCTATCCTCTGCAGCATCTACGTTCTCAGCAGATGTTCCGAGGATCTTAACGCCCATCTTGATCAGTGCCTCTGTAAGCTTGATAGCTGTCTGTCCACCGAACTGAACAACAGCTCCGTCCGGTTTCTCGATATTTACAACATTCTCAACATCTTCCGATGTCAGCGGCTCAAAATACAGCTTATCTGCAATATCGAAGTCTGTACTTACTGTCTCCGGGTTATTGTTGATGATGATCGTCTCATATCCTTCTTTCGCAAATGCCCATGTACAGTGTACAGAGCAGAAGTCGAACTCGATACCCTGACCGATACGGATCGGGCCGGAACCAAGTACCAGGATCTTTTTCTTATCTTTTGTTTCTACAGCTTCATTCTCTGTCTGCTCATCGCCGTATACAGAATAGTAATATGGTGTCGCTGCCGCAAACTCTGCTGCACAGGTATCAACCATCTTGTATGCTGCACGGATGCCGTACTCTTTACGCAGGTCTTTGATCTCAGCTTCTGTCTTTCCTGTCAGGTCTGCGATGATGTAGTCCGGGAACTCCAGACGTTTTGCTTCCAGAAGAAGGTCTTTGTCCAGCTTCTGAGTTTTCAGAGCCTGCTCCATCTCAACAAGGATAGCCAGCTTATCGATGAACCAGATGTCGATCTTTGTGATATCATGAAGCTTCTCCTGGGAAACATTTCGTCTCAGAGCTTCTGCGATCTTCCAGATACGGCGGTCATCCACAATGTTCAGCTCGTCCATCAGTTCTTCATCAGAAAGATGTGAGAAATCATAGGACATCAGACTGTCTACATGCTGCTCCAGGGAACGGATAGCCTTCATTAAAGCACCCTCAAAGTTATGGCAGATACTCATAACCTCACCGGTAGCCTTCATCTGTGTAGTCAGTGTACGTTTTGCTGTGATGAATTTGTCAAATGGCAGACGCGGGATCTTAACAACACAGTAATCCAGCATCGGCTCGAAGCTTGCGTATGTTTTGCCTGTGATGGCGTTCGGGATCTCATCCAGTGTGTAACCCAGTGCGATCTTGGCTGCAACCTTGGCGATCGGATAACCGGTAGCCTTACTTGCAAGTGCGGAGGAACGGCTTACACGAGGGTTAACCTCGATAACGCAGTACTCAAAGCTCTCCGGATGAAGAGCGTACTGTACGTTACATCCACCTGTGATGCCAAGCTCTGTAATAATGTTAAGAGCAGATGTACGGAGCATCTGGTATTCTTTATCTCCTAAGGTCTGGGAAGGAGCAACTACGATGGAGTCACCGGTATGGACACCAACCGGGTCAATGTTCTCCATGTTGCAGACTGTGATGCAGTTTCCTGCGCTGTCTCGCATTACCTCGTACTCGATTTCTTTCCATCCGGCGATACATCTCTCTACAAGAACCTCGCCTACACGGGAAAGACGGAGACCATTCTCAAGGATTTCACGAAGCTCCGGCTCATTATGCGCGATACCACCGCCGCTTCCGCCAAGTGTATATGCAGGACGGAGAACAACCGGATAACCGATAGTCTGAGTAAACGCAACACCGTCTTCTACAGTTGTTACGACCTTGGATGCTGCAACCGGCTCGCCGATCTTTTCCATTGTATCCTTAAATTCCTGACGGTCCTCAGCTTTACGGATCGTTGCTGCTGTGGTACCGATGAGACGTACATTGTGCTCTTTCAGGAAGCCCTTTTCCTCAAGCTCCATGGCAAGGTTCAGACCTGCCTGTCCGCCCAGTGTAGGAAGTACACTGTCCGGTTTCTCTTTGAGGATCAGCTGCTCTACGACTTCAACAGTCAGAGGCTCGATATAAACTCTGTCTGCGATGTCTTTATCTGTCATGATGGTAGCAGGATTGGAGTTTAAAAGTACAACCTCCATGCCCTCTTCCTTCAGGGAGCGGCATGCCTGGGTTCCTGCATAGTCAAACTCTGCTGCCTGGCCGATTATGATCGGGCCTGAGCCGATTACAAGTACTTTTTTTATGTCCTTATTCCTTGGCATTATTTCTCTCCTCCCATCATCTTCATGAATCTGTCAAAAAGGTAACTGGAATCCTGTGGTCCAGGGCATGCTTCCGGATGGAACTGTACAGTAAAGATGTTCTTTCCGTTATATGCCATACCCTCGTTTGTTCCGTCGTTGACGTTTACAAATGCAGGATGTGCGATATTTTTCTCCTCAAGTCCCTCTGCATCTACAACGTAGCCATGGTTCTGGGAGGAAATATATACTCTTCCTGTCTCAAGGTCTTTAACCGGATGATTTCCGCCTCTGTGACCGTATTTCATCTTATGGGTGTCTCCGCCTGTTGCAAGAGCCATAAGCTGATGTCCAAGACAGATGGCAAAGATCGGTACATCAGAGTCGTAAAGTTTTTTGATCTCTTTAATAATAGAAGTACATTCCTTCGGATCTCCAGGTCCGTTGCTGAGCATGATGCCGTCCGGATTGTCTCCAAGAATCTCTTCTGCAGATGTCAGAGCCGGGTAAATAGTAACCTGGCATCCTCTCTCATTCAGTGAGCGTGCAATGTTTTTCTTGGCGCCCAGATCAAGAAGGGCAACCTTCGGTCCGTTCCCCTTAAGCACTTCCTTTTCGCGGCAGGAAACCTTCTCTACCACTTTTCCTGTTGTATATGCTTTTAATCTGGGGATGATTGTATCCAGGTCATAGTTCTCATCAACTGTGATCATTCCGTTCATGGTTCCCTTCTCACGAAGGATCTTAGTCAGTGCTCTGGTATCAATTCCTGCGATTCCCGGAATGTCGTTTTTGCTCAGAAAATGCTGAATGGTGTCTACGCTTCTGAAGTTGCTGGGAACTCGTGATAATTCGCGTACAATAAATCCGTCAATCCACGGCTTCCTTGATTCCTGGTCATCATAACAGATTCCGTAGTTTCCGATCAGCGGATATGTCATACACACCGCCTGTCCTGCGTAAGAAGGATCTGTCATTACTTCCAGATAACCGGTCATGGAAGTGTTAAAGACAATTTCACTGATGACTTCCCTTGCAGAACCAATGCTAGTTCCTGTAAATACATGGCCATCTTCCAATATCAGAAATGCTTTCATACAATCTCCCTTTCTTTGTTCTCTTATTTTATCCTAAATCTTCAAGATTGTATCACAGGAATCGTCATTTTTCAACACCATATGCAAAAAAAATGTATAAAACTAACTTAAAATATTTTTTTTGAATTTTTTTAACTTTTTTGAATTTTTCTATTGACATTATCCAATTCCTGAGTTATTATAAGTGAGCAGTCGACGAGCGGAGCAAACAAAGCAAAGCAAGCCGGTTGAAAAAATGCAGGAATGGCGGAATTGGCAGACGCGCAGGCTTCAGGTGCCTGTGGTCGCAAGATCGTGTGGGTTCAAGTCCCATTTCCTGCATTCTTTTTTATTTTATCCAAAATCAAAAAAACAGAAGCGCCCAACACCGGCACTTCTGTTTTTTTATTTATTTTTCTTTTTCAGAAAAGATCTCGCTCCCGCCCCAGAGAAGCGCACCTGTAAATATGAAAAGATCCGAAATATTAAATACGACCTTCTTAAGCTTCGGATTTTCCACATTCAGGCTCATATAATCCGTGACGTATCCCTTTCTGCAACGTTCCGTATAATTATTCAGACCGCCGCCCAGGATCATGGAAAGCCCAAGCTTGGATATGCGTGTGCCTTTTTCTCCGGAAGTACGTATATACTCCCAGATCGCACCGCCCAGCACCATAGATGCAAGATCTCTCAGGAATTCTTTATCTTTGTTTTTTAATATTCCAAGCATCATCCCATGATTATGGCAATTTCTTACGATCAGTCTGCCTCCCAGGCACTTTTCCTTCAGATCTTTCTTTTCCGATGTGTTGATTTTCTTCTTTATATAATAGTCTGTACCAAAGATTCCCGCCGTCAGTAAATTCCACAACATTATTCCCTCTCCTTATTTCTGTGGTCTACATAATACTCAGGCAGGCTCCCACTGGGGAAAGCCTGCCTTATATGCTTATGGTTATTCTGTTTTTTCTTCTATTGTTTCTGTATTTTCCGGATCAGCCGCAGGCTCCTCTGTTTCTGCAGATCCCACTTCCGTTCTTTCCTCTTCCAATTCCGGATCTAATCCTGACGTTTCTGTTTCTGACGCTTCTGCGGTTTCTGCTGTTTCTACTACTTCTGACGCTTCTACTGTCTCTTCCGGATCTGCTGCCACTTCTGTAACTTCTGCGTTTTCTTCCGCTTCTGTCTCCGGTACTTCTGTCACCTCTGCCTCAGCAGCCTCTTCCAGCTCCTCATCTGCCTGCTCGATCACATCGGCAGCTTTCTCTTCCAGCTCCGCTGTAGGACACGCCGCTCCGCAATACGGACAGAAGCTGGCCTCCCGCATCACCGCCTTATGGCAGGCCGGGCAGAACTTCTCCCCTTTACTGGCAGCGATCGCATCTCTGTAGTGATCCGCCTCCAGCATGTGCTGGCTGATCTCCTCGCAGATAGCTCCCGTCTCACCGTCAACGGCTTCTCCCTGCTCATAACGTGTATAGATCATCTTTCCGATATCCATCATCAGCTTTTCGGTCATACGCTCCTGTGCAGAGAGCTTGTTACGGATCTTCTGGATCTCATAGAGATTCTCTGCTCTGGAACTTAAGCCCTTTGCCTTTCTTGTCAGTGTGTTTCCCAGATCATCCCAAAAACTGCTTTTTGCCATATCTGTCACGCTCCTTTATATTAAAGAATCTTCTTGTTTCTTATCCTTCCAGTGCCGGGATCTCCTGTCCACGCATAAGGATCTTCGGACCTCCGTTGCCCTGAATGTATCCCTCTGTGATCACGACCTCACCGATATTGTCGTCCTTCGGGATCTCATACATGATATCCAGCATATATTCCTCCAGGATAGCCCGGAGAGCTCTGGCTCCTGTATGGCGTTCCAATGCCTTACGGGCAATGGCATGTAAGGCACCGTCCTCAAACTCCAGTTTCACTTCATCCAGTGCCAAAAGCTTCTTGTACTGTTTCAGAATGGCGTTCTTCGGCTCCTTGAGGATTTTCACAAGCATATCTTCCGTCAGCCCGTTCAGGGTAAAGATGATCGGAAGACGACCGATAAATTCCGGAATCATTCCAAATGCACGGAGATCATCTACCGTTACTTTCTCCAGCACATGCGGATCATCATCATATTTGTCCTTCAGATCTGCATAAAATCCGATAGACGCCTGTTTATTCAGTCTTTCTTTGATGATATTCTCAAGATCCGGGAAGGCACCGCCACAGATAAACAGAATGTTCCTTGTATTTACAGTCACCATAGGTACCATGGCATTCTTGCTGGTAGCACCTACCGGAACTTCCACTTCACTTCCCTCCAGAAGTTTCAGAAGTCCCTGCTGGACAGCCTCTCCGCTGACATCTCTCTGGTTGGTATTCTTCTTCTTTGCGATCTTATCGATCTCATCGATGAAAATGATCCCGTGCTCTGCCTTCTCCACATCATTATCTGCAGCTGCAAGCAGCTTGGATACTACGCTCTCGATATCATCACCGATATAACCGGCCTCTGTAAGAGATGTGGCATCTGCAATGGCAAGCGGTACCTGAAGAAGTCTGGCAAGCATCTTCACCAGATAAGTCTTACCGCAGCCTGTAGGTCCGATCATCAGCATATTGGATTTCTCGATTTCAATATCATCCATGGTATCTGTGGCAACTCTCTTATAATGGTTGTATACACCTACAGACATTACCTTCTTGGCATATTCCTGTCCGATCACATATTCATCCAGAGTTGCTTTGATCTTATGTGGTGCAGGAATATCTTTGAGATCGATCACCGGCTTCGGAGTCTCTGATTTTTTCTTGATCTTCTTCGCCTGGTTTCCGGGATTCTGGAAACTGCTGAGATCGATCATGCTCACATTCGGCATGTTAAAAAGATCGGAATAATTTCCATTGTTCATCTGGGTGTTCATAGTATCAAAGCTTTTCTGCATGCAATCCGCACAGATATGTATATGATTAGGAAGGTCGATCATCTTCCCTGCCTGACTCTCCGGTCTGCGGCATAAAAAACAGAATTTCTCGTATTTCTGCTCCTGGTCATTGTCTTTATTATTATCAAACTGATCTGCCATAACATTTCCTTTCTGGTTTTTATTATGCATATTATAGCACATAATCCCGCTGTATCAAATTAAGTTTTTATAAACCGGGGAGCTGCATGTTCTTATGCAGCTCCCCGGTTTATAAATGGTTATCCTGTATTTTCTTTTATTTGTCAGAAGAGGGTTTGCTTCCGAGGGTCACTTCAACCGTCTGTTCCTTGTACTCTCCGCTGTTCGCTCTGGAGATCACCACTTCGATGGTTTCTCCTGCCTCATAATACTGCAGCTTATCAACAAGGTCATCCTTGCCGCTTACCTTCTGTCCATCCAGCTTCACAATGATATCGCCTTTTTTGATCCCTGCATTATCTGCTGCGCCACCTTCCGTTACCTCAGTAATAAAAGCACCTGCCGGCATATTATACATCTGGATGGCTTCTGTTGTAAGATCAGCAGCCTTGACTCCCATATATCCTACCTTGGAAGAATCTTCCACCTTATCTCTGGTTTCGCGGTTCATCAGTTCTTCCAGGATCGGCTCTGCCTTGGAGATCGGAATGGCATATCCCATGCCTTCCACCTGACTGTCTGCATACTTGGCCGCATTGATACCGATCACTTCACCGTTCATGTTCAGAAGTGCACCGCCACTATTTCCGGGATTGATTGCTGCATCAGTCTGGATCAGTCCGCTGGCTTCTCCGTCCTCTGTACTAATGCTTCTGTTAAGGGCACTTATCCATCCGGAGGTAACTGACTGTCCATAGCCCAGTGCATTGCCAATGGCAACCACCTGCTCACCAACTACAAGATCGTCCGAGCTTCCCATCTGTGCGATCTTGATCTCATCCATGGTCTCATCCGGAATATCGGATTTCTCCACTGCCACCACTGCCAGATCATTCTCTTCATCGGTGCCTTTGATCTTGGCAGAAACTGCATTATCCACATCCGCATCTCCATCGGAGCTGCTTGCCATAGCCTGGGTTTCTTCTTCCGCTCCTACCACATCACTGCCTGCAAAGCACACAGTAAGTGTAGTCGCTCCAGATACCACATGGTTGTTAGTCGCAATGAGAAGCTCGCTGTCATTTTCTCCTACAATAATACCGGAACCACTTCCTGCACTCTGATACTGCCTCGTTCCATATCCGAAAAAGCTTGGGATTTCCTGCACACTGACAGATGTAATGGCAACGATAGAAGACATGGTTGCCTGGGCTACACCGGCCACTGTACCACTCTCTGCCACAATATCCTTCACAGTAGAATCCGCAGAGCTACTGTCAGTACTGTCCTCTGTCCCGGTAACTGTTTCTGTCTTTCCGATCGTTGTACTGCTGTCATTTCCTCTGTATTTATCTGCTGCAATATTCACACCCTGAAAAACTACTCCGGCTACCAGCCCAAAGATCACAGCCAGTGCCACCACAGTGGCTGCTTTCTTTCCAAAGCTGTTGTGGCCTGAAAAATCTCTCTTTTTCCGCGGCTTTTTGGGCGGTATATTTCCACCGGCATAATTACCGGCCTGAGGCTGATGCACCTCATAATGTCCGTATTTTGGTTTCTCCTGCGAAGTGCCTTCACTCTGTCCGGCACCTGCATAACTGTCCTGTCCGCTCTCCTGCATCCTGCGTCCCTCAGAATAAGGATGCGTCAGCGGTTTCTGTTCTGCCGAAGCATTCTTATCCTCATCCGGCAAGCCTGTCCCCCATTTATTCTCTTCACTCATGCCTCTGGTGCTCCCTTCTATGTTATCTGATGCATGTATCTGTTACTGCTCACTCCGTTCTCAGTAACATTTATTTCTCTTATAAAAGACAGTTTAACAGGGAATTGTGTTTAAACTGTGATATCTCTTTTAAAAAACCGTGACCTGCTCTTATTTGTTCTTTTTCCAGTATTCCGGATTCATGGTGCAGGATCGGATCATTTTTTCAGGGAGCTTTTTGTATCGTTTTCCGAGAAAATATCCGGCGTATTTGGAAGCGCTCTGCAAAAACAGTCCGGGGATCAGCCATATGTGGCCTGTTTTCAGAAGATATGCCATGCTTTTTTTTACCAGCCGGATGCCCTCACCTTCGGAAGGCACTCCTTCAAAAACCTCCGGATGCTCCGCCTGGGAAACTCCCAGATCAAAATTCCTGTGGAACTGCTGCATACAGGTGTAATTGTGAGAATGATATACACGCGCTTCTGATACATAGGCAACTCCATAGCCTTTTTTTACCATCCAGCCTGCATAGATCATATCTTCATTAAAAATAGCATGCTCCGGAAATCCACCAATCTCATCATAGATCCTGTGATCATAAGCAGCACAGACATTGGAGCAGAAATATGTTTTGATCCCGTAGGTCTGTACATCTTTTTCCGTTTTCAGACAGGACTGTTCCTGATAATTAAAGGAACGGGTATATTTTTCCAGAAATCTGCAGTCCTTTTTTGGAAGCTGACGCGCATAAGCGGCTCCTGCCTGTGGATTCTCTGCAAGAGCTCCTACCAGTGCTCCGATCAGTTCCCTGTCTGCCGGCATTGCATCCTGTGTCATAAATACAAGGATCTCCGCATCCGAAAGCTCTGCCGCCTGCCTTCTGGTACCGCCATGGTCAAATTCTTCTTTTGTAAGATGCCGGACTTCCACAAGCGGATATTCCTGTTCCCAGGTCTCTTTCCAGAATTTCTTTTCTGTATTCATGACAAGGATCTTATTGATAGGATATTTCTGTGCGCTGAGTCTTTCCAGCAGTTTTTCAAATTCTTCTCCCGGACGGTATGCCGGGATGATCACGTCTGTTTTTAATGTTTTCATATTTGTCTCCTGTCCAGAAAGGACCACCCGTTACTGGATGGTCCCTTCTGCTGGTTGCTTATTTTGATGTTTTATTCATTCTCCGAATAATCTTCTCCGTCGGTATAATCGTTATAATCCGTATCGGAATCGCCTCCGGAATAGTCCGTATCTGTGCTGTAATCGTCTCCGGAATAATCCGTATCTGTGCTGTAATCGTCTCCGGAGTAATCCGAATCATAATCTGTGTCTGTGCTGTAATCAGCATCATCACTTGTGTCCGTACTGCTGTAATCTGTGGATGTATCTCCCTGCCACGTGTACGAATCATCCGTTGCGTCATTCGGTGTATCTGTCACCGCAGGTGCAGTGTCCTGCACGTCGCCTCCGCCTGCGATATTTGTGATCTGGGCACTTCTGTTGAGTACATCCTGCGTCGGAGTGTAACTGGTGTCTCCATACAGAAACTGATGCATCTTCAGAACATTGGATTCCAGTGTGGTAGGTACGATAACGCTGCCCTTTACCTGGGCAAATTTATAATCGTTGGGGAAGCCTGTAGTTTCATCAATACTGTAGCCTATCATAGCCGGGATCATCTTCAGGATCTCTGTTTTGGAAACAGAAGTTTTGACCATCGGGAATACCTGATCCATAATATCAAAGATAGTGGAAAGTCCTGCCTTTTTCGCCTTATCTACGATCATCTGGATCACTCGTCTCTGTCTCTCGGTACGTCCCATATCAAGACTTGCAGTATAACGGATACGGCAGTAGGATGTAGCCTGTACACCATTAAGATGATAGGTATCTACGATTGCTTCCTCATCCTCCGGCTTCGGATCCGGCAGTTCGATCGGTGTGTAGCTCTTTCCGGTTTCCTCTGATGTCTCCACACAGTAATTGTTCATATGAACGATCTCCGCATAGGAAAGAGGGATGTCCAATCCTCCGAGGCAGTCTACCACAGTTACCAGCGCATTAAAATCAATGGCAACATAATCTGTGATATTCAGATCCAGATTCGTATTCAGCATGGAAACCGCGTTGGTCGGTCCGCCAAATGCATATGCCGAATTGGCTTTGGAATAGGTATCATCCTTTACATTGAGAAGGGTATCTCTATAGACAGACACAAGTTTGACTGCCTTCGTATCATTGTTGATACTCGCAATGATGATGGTATCACTGTTCTCTGTATTCAGCTTCTCATTCTTGCTTCTGTGGTCCAGTCCGAACAGTGCATAGGTGGTATATCCCGTCATCTGCGGTGCCTGATCATTAGTTACAATATCCTGGTCTGCAAGATCTGTTTCCTGGATGTCGATCTTATCCAGTTTGGCTGAGATCTGACCATAAACGAACAGACCTCCGATAAACAGGAGCAGTACGACGATCTCCAGGATAAATAAAATCTTCTTGCTTTTTTTCCGAGGTTTTGACATCTTTTCCTTTTCCCCTTTTTAGTATGCGTTCTTATTAATAAATCCTTTGAATATGGTAAGAAACATGATCTTTATATCAAATCCCACAGACCAGTTTTCGATATAATACAGATCACACTCTATCCTTTTTCTGATAGAAGTATCTCCACGATAGCCATTTACCTGTGCCCACCCGGTAAGACCCGGCCGCACCTGATGCTTGACCATATAACGTGGTATCTCCTCCCTAAACTTTTCTACAAAAAACGGCCGCTCCGGTCTTGGTCCCACAAGACTCATCTCACCCTTCAGAATGTTAAAAAGCTGTGGAAGCTCATCCAGACTGGTATGACGCATAAATTTACCGATTCCGGTAACTCTTGGATCGTTCTTTACTGTCCACGCCTTTTTTTCTTCTGATTCTTTCTGGATCTCCATGGACCGGAATTTATACATCCGGAAAGTCTGATTGTGAAGCCCGACACGTTCCTGCTTATAGATCAGCGGTCCCGGCGAAGTCAGCTTGATCAGCATACACAACACCAGCATCACCGGTGAGGACACAATGATCGCAACGATCGCGCCTGCAATATCCATAGATCTCTTGATCAGTGCATTAAACGTGTTGCTCAGGGGCACATACCGGATATTGATCACCGGAAGCCCGAGAATATCTTCTGTATATGGTTTGGTCGGAATAATATTATTATAATCCGGAATAAATTTTGTGTGCACGCCGGATTTTTCACAGAGTGCAACGATCTCTTCCAGACGATAATACTCACTTAAGCCCAGGGTAATGGCTATCTCATCCAGACGACTGGATGGAAGGATGATCATCAGATTG
The DNA here is from genome assembly GCF_003480785.1 of Ruminococcus sp. AM26-12LB. Classification (NCBI taxonomy): domain Bacteria; kingdom Bacillati; phylum Bacillota; class Clostridia; order Eubacteriales; family Oscillospiraceae; genus Ruminococcus; species Ruminococcus sp. AM26-12LB. Next base: position 39,841 of record NZ_QUJX01000011.1, read on the forward strand.
GCGATTCGACCGATCACCTTAACGCCCTTATAAGTAGTGCCTGCCGGCACATTGTCATCCAGTATGCCCCTGATCACGTATCCCCATTGCGGATTCTGCAGGATCCTGTCTACATATTCCTCGGCAGCACGGCTGTATCCTACCAGCAGCACCTGTTTCTGGTTCATTCCTTTTTTGCGCATATCCCGGAGAATGTAAAATATGACCATACGTACAAACCATTCCAGGACGATATTGATCACACAGAAAGAAACCAGAGTAAGACGGGAATAGTCCAGCTCTTTAAAATTGTAAAGTGCAAACATGATGATAAGGAGCCCTAACGCATTTGCCTTCACAATTCCGGCAAGTACGAGACGACGCCCCTGCATTCGCATCGGTGTATAAAGATCAAAGGCCTGATAAAGAAGTAAATATCCCGGAATAATGAATATCAGCATAAACATATATTCCTGGACGGTCTTGGACTGGACCGCCGAATGTTCAAAAATTCCCTGAAAACGGATCAACCAGGCCAGGGCATAGGAGGCCGCGATCACAAATACATCGATCAGCATATGGAGACGACTGAAATTTTTCTGGTTGTCTTTAATCAATTTCCGCCACCTCATTTAAGTTCATTGCTTTTATCTTATAATAGATGAAACTCAAAAGCAATAAAATCTTCCCTCCGAAATATAAAAATTCTGTGAAAATATGATGTCTTAACCGGCAAAACGCCTAAAAATGTTGATCCAGAGTTCAAACTGGAGCTGTATATAACGCGGAAGATTCCTCATGGAAAATCTGACTTTTTTGTTTTTGCGGCTGATCTGAAAGCCGTTTTTGATGCCTGCAAGGTACTCACGTCCGAATCCCTTGGACGCAAAAAACAGGATCTTCGCACCGAATCCCACCAGAAAAAACGGAAGGTTCAGCACGATCTGGAGAAACGGCATATTCTTATAGATAAGATAAATATTGTTTCTGGAAGAATACCGGATCTTAAACTGATTATATCTGGAGCCGCTGGTGCCGCTTCCTACATGATAAACCTTCGCTTTTGGAGCATACCAGTTCTGATAACCGCAGATCCTGGCACGATAGCCGATATCCAGATCCTCCAGATAAGCAAAATGCTCCTCATCAAAATCTCCGATCCTGTCAATAAATTTCTTCCGGTAGATCGCAGCTCCCGCACAGGTGGAAAAAATCTTCTGCTCTCGGTCATAATGGCGGATATCCTTGCCTTTTCCCCTGGCAAAAGCCCAGCCAAGGGCACAGTAATAATTTCCGGCATCATCCATCTTGTCCCTGTCATGAAGCTGGATCATCTTTGCCTGACAGGAAAATGCCTTCTTATGTCTGCGCAGGGCAGCAACCATCTCCTCCAGGAAATCCGGTTCCGCTTCCGTATCATTGTTCAGAAGCAGCACATATGGGGAACGTGCCGCATGGATTCCTTCATTGACGGCTCTGCTGAAGCCGTAATTCTCCGGAAGCTGTATCATGTGTACCCATGGATATTCCGCCGAAACAAACGCACAGCTGCCATCAGTGGAACCATTATCCACTAGTATAACCTCAAAATTACGGATAGTCTGTCTTTCAAGACTGGAAAGAACACCATCCAGATATGCCATTCCGTTAAAGTTTGGTATGACTACTGATACTTCCTGCATTGCTTTATCCCTTCTTCTTTCCCATTCCCGGAAGGGGCTTCAGGGAATAATTCCATTTGGTTAAAGAAAGATTTTTGTTATAGTATGGATCTCCTTTTTTCAGGATATCCAGCCAGTGACAGCGCATGTATTCGATCTCCGTCTGGAAACGGCGGACCTTTTCCTCGCTGTCCTCAGTGCCTCTTGACTTGGATTCGTAATGATAGAGCTTCACATACGGATCATAGACGATCAGATGGCCGTGGCTTCGCACCTTCAGACAGAGATCCACATCATTAAACGCAACTGCAAGCTCTTCCGTAAAGCCTCCTGCCTCCAGAAAAACTTCCTTCTTCATCATCATACATGCTGCAGTCACACAGCTCATATCCTGCAGAAGAGAAGCCTTATGGAGATATCCGGTACGCTCTGCCGGCATATTCACAAACATGTTCCCGGCAATTCCGCCCATTCCCACCACGCAGCCTGCATGCTGAATGGTGTTATCCGGATAGATCAGCTTGACGCCAACTGCACCCGTTTCCTTGCGCTGGCACACGCTCAGCATCTCTGACATCCAGTCCGGATCGATGACCTTTACGTCATTATTCAGAAAAAGCAGGTAATCTCCTTTGGCATGGCGCACCCCGAAATTGTTGATGGCAGAATAGTTGAAGCCTTTTTTCCAGCGGATCAGATGGACCCTGGGATCCTCCGAAAGCTTTCTGTAATACCGAAAGATCTCTTCGGAGCTGCTGTTATTCTCCACAATGATGATCTCGTAATTTTTGTAGGCAGTTTTTTCAAAAATGGATTCCACGCAGGCCTGAAGCGTTTCTTTCTCCTCACGGTTCGGAATGATAACAGAAACCAGAGGTTCTCCCTGCACCGGATACTTCACACGGTAAAATCCAAAATCCGGAGTATGCTCCACGGTTCCCGGAGTTCCGGTCCGTTTGAGATTCCCCTCAATGGCACGTCTGCCGGCTTCAAAAGCATACATCTTGCTTGCCGGATTATCTGCTGTGGAGGATTTATGGGTCCTCCAGTGATAAAGGATCTCCGGTACATGGACCACTTCCCTGGCCTGCTCCACACAGCGGAAAATGAAATCATAATCCTGGGCGCCGTCAAATTCCCGGCGGAATCCGCCCACTGTCTGCACTACGGAACGTCTTACCACCAGAAAATGGCAGATATAATTATTGGATCTTAAAAGATCCAGGTTAAAGTCCGGTTTCAGATGGGGCTGAAAATGTTCAGAAAGATCTGTCGTGACCTTATCCTCATCTGTATAGATCACATCCGCCTCTGGATGCTCCTCCAGTGCCGCCGCGATCTCATACAATGCATTAGGTGCCAGCAGATCATCATGATCCAGAAGTGCGATAAAATCACCCTCTGCCATGGCAAAAGCCGCGTTTGTATTTTCTGCAATGCCAAGATTCTCTTTCAGATCCTGATAGCGGATCCTCCTGTCCATCTCTGCATAGGATCTCAGCACGGTCTGCATGTCCGGATCCTCCGGGCTTCCGTTTGCCAGACACAGCTCCCAGTTCTCATATGTCTGTGCAAGGAGAGAGTCCAGCATCTGTCTTAAAAAACGCTCCGGTGTCAGATATGCAGGTACCACAATGCTGATCAGCGGCCCATCCGGAAATTTGCGTTTCCGCTGCTTCTCCAGTGTTTCCTCGTCAGGTCTGTATGCCTCATACCATGGTCCGTAAGGAACCTCTTCCGGTTCAAAACGCTCATGAAGCCGGATCCAGAACTCTTTCAGGCCATAATGCTTCAGGTATCTTAAGCCCTTCTGTACTGTATAGGGGGAAAGCTTCTTTATAAGTCTGTCCCATTGGATCTTTCCTGTAGAATCATCTTTACTCATATATTATCTCCGTATTACTCAGTTTGATGTTACTGTTCACTCTGTTCTCAGTAACAGTTTGATGAACATATTTTACCATTCCATCATTTTTTTTGCAAGGAAGAGAGGAAATGTGTTATACTGAGCTTACGTATGTATTGCTTACATAAGAATTATTTTTTATACAGGAGTACCATTTATCATGAAAAAATCAAGAATAACCACAGCGCTTCTGGCTATTGGGATCTCCGCTTCCATGGTGTTCCAGACTCCAGTTTTCGCCACAGAAGAAACCGCTGTTGCTGTATCCTCCGGTATTACCACCAATGGGATCAGCGGATGGCCTCAGGGGCCTGAGATCACTTCCGCATCTGCCGTGATCATGGAAGATACTTCCGATACGATCCTCTATGCCAAGGATATGGACACCACGCTTTCTCCGGCCGGCGCAGTTAAGATCATGACCTGTCTTCTGGCACTGGAGAACAGCCAGCTTGACGATCAGGTTACCATGACAGAAACCGGCGTATCCGGTGTTACAGACGGAGGCGCTCATATTTCCTCACAGCTCGGAGAGGTATTTACCATGGAGCAGTGCCTTTACGCTCTGATGCTGGCCTCTGCCAATGACATTGCACTCCAGGTTGCAGAACAGATCGGTGGATCTGTAGATGCCTTTGTCCAGAAAATGAACGACCGTGCCAAGGAGCTAGGATGTACCAATACGGTATTCACCAATCCTACCGGTCTCCCGGATGACAACCAGCATACCACAGCACATGATCTGGCTCTGATCATGCAGACGGCTATCCGTAATGACAGCTTCCGCACCATCTCCGGAGCCACCTCCTATACGATCCCAGCTACCAATGTTTCCGGCGGTACCCGTAACCTGACAAGCTCTTTTACCATGACAGATCCTGCATCCGCTTCCTATTATGAAGGATGTATCGGCGGTCGTGAAAGTACCACCACTGCTTCCGGAAGCGTTCTTGTCACATCTGCACAGCGAAACGGTACTACTCTGATCGCAGTAGTCATGAACGGAGCGACCGGTCAGACAGCCAACGAAGCGATCTCACTTCTGGATTACGGTTTTTCCAATTTCCAGCTTCTGGATCTCAGCGAGGATGATTTTCACATCCTGTCCGGCGGCACTGTAATGGTTCCATCCGGCGCGACCGCAGACGACCTGACTACGGAAGATACGGAATCTGATGGTCAGATCTTACGCACCTATTCCTTTGGCGGAACTCAGGTGGGAACTGCAGTTGTCGAGGATCCCTCCCAGGAAAGCTCCTCCGATGTACTGGAAAATGATGAAAACATGGATTCTGCAAAAGCTTATTCCGAATCCAGATCCCAGATCCCGTATTTTGCCATTGGCGGTGTGGGCATCCTGCTCCTGATCCTTCTGCTGTGGCGCATGATCCGGATCATCCGTTCCTGATCTTGGTCCCCAGGCGGATATACTTCAGAATTAAAAAATCCCTCCTATGTACCGGTCATATCCGGATACATAGAAGGGATTTTTTTCTGCCATCTCACCCATCGGGGTGTCAGCCATAAAACGGAACTACCAGGAAGATATAGCATAAAAACGGCGAAGCAGCCAGAAGTGCTGTCAGGACCCGGTATATCCACATTCTGATATTTTCCTTTTTTACAAAACGCTCAAGCAGACGATTCCAGCCGGCTGTCACAAAATACATGGCCGGATACAGTGCCGGCATGATATAACGTCCCTGTGCCTGGTTGTCACTATAATATACATAATACATAAACAGACCCACAGGGATCAGGATCAGAAGGATCAGCAGCAGATGAAAGATTCCTTTTCTGTCCCATTTATCGTACACGGTTATTGTTTTTATCTTCAGCTTTTCACTTCCTGCTGCTTTTCGTTCTTTTACCACAGTACGTTTCTTCGGATAAAATATTCCCAGCATGGTCAAAATACCGATCCCACCCATTCCAAAGAACAGGAAATATGCCTTGCTCACATTATAAGGCATATAAATCTGCATCAGACCAAAGGTTCCGATAAAGCTTACCAGTACTGTCAGCAGCCAGTTATGCTGCCAGCCCGGATCCTGATACAGAAGGATATCCTTCCATGACCAGTTCAGCTTCTCCGGTGTAGGGTATCTGGACGGCCTGTAATCAACAGCCGCATATTTTTCCGCACACTGTGCACAGGCTTTTCTTCCGATAAGATCTCCGTCATAGAGAACGGCATTTCGTATAAACCACCAGCCGCATAAGGCAAAGGTTACTGCCGCGATCACGATCCCTCTCCGGAACAGAAATGCAACTCTCTGTTTTACCGGCTCTTCCCTGCACAGAAGGACTGTCAGGCAGAAAAACAGAAAGCTGCATAAGATCCATCCGTAGGCATTATAGTAGGACAGTGCACAGACCGCCATTCCAACAGCCAGAAGGATCGAATTTCTGAAGCTCCAGTCTCCCGCTTCCAGATAACAGGACCAGGAATACAGGATCATCGCCATGGATAAAAGTGCCAGGGAATCCGTGTTTACATAAGTTCCCAGAAACAATGCCTGCGGCATAAAGCCTGCCAGTGCGGCAAACAGCCATCTTCCCTCTTTCGGAAAAAGCTTTCCGGATGCTTTCACCACAAAATATACCGCTCCGGTCACAAAGAGCACATCTGCCATTCTCGCCGCATGGAGTAATCCGTCTGCAGAAGCATGGAACAGACCTGCGATCCCCATAAATACAGCAGATACCATATAGGAAAGGATCGGATAATAGGCATAGGAAATCCCCCATGTCGCATCACGGATGGTTGGCTCATCTCCAAGAGGCAGCTTTCCCGGATGCTCATGAAGATACTGTGCCACCATGTAGCGCATTTTTTCATCGGGGCCTGCCCCCAAGGGCTGCATGAACGCCCATGCAGTCAGGAGCAGAAATGCTGCCAGGACAAGAACCCCTGCCTGAACTCTCTCATCCTTCCAGATTTTTTTCTTTTCCAAAATATAACCTCCTATATCCGCTTCAGAGAGAAATCCTGGCTCTCCAGTGTAAGGTTCGGATTATAGTAAGGATCTCCGTCACGGAGGATCTCCGGCCAGTGCTTCTCAAAGGAAGCGATCTCGCGGTTAAATCTTGCCACCTTCTCCGGTGTATCCTCAAGACCTCTGGATTTGGATTCATAGTGATAAAGCTCCGCATAAGGATTGTATACAACCAGATATCCGGCTTTTCCCAGACGAAGGCAGAAATCTATGTCATTAAAGGCAACCTGAAATTCCTCACTTAATCCGTGAACCTTATCAAAGGCCTCACGCTTCACCATCATGCAGGCTGCGGTTACAGCGCTGTAATCCTGGGCACAGATGATCCTGTGGCAGTATCCGGTAGCGTCTCTCTTCTGCTGCACAAAGCAGTGTCCCGCAATGCCGCCGAAGCCAACGACTACTCCTGCATGCTGCACGGTATCATCCTCATAATAGAGCCGCGCTCCTACAGCTCCCACATCCGGTCTCATACAGTATCCCAGAAGCTGCTCCAGACAGTCCGGGCTGATGATCTCCGTATCATTGTTGAGAAGAAGCAGATAGTCACCCTTAGCATGAGCAGCTCCGAAATTATTGATGGCAGAATAGTTGAAAATACCATCCCAGTACACCACATGGGCTTTCGGATTGGATGCTTCTAGCTCTTTATAGTAAGCAAAGGTCTCATCCTCCGTACTGTTGTTCTCTACGATCACATACTCATAATTGCGGTAAGTTGCCTTTTCTTCAATGGAATCAATACATCTCTTCAGATCATCGATGTGATCCTTGTTTGGGATGATGATGGAGATCAGCGGTTTTTCCTCCCAGAGGAATTTTGTACGGTAAAGTCCAAGATATTCACCCTTTTCGATTTCCACCGGAACTCCGAGCCTGTCATAATGAGCCTTGATGGCACGTGCTCCTGCATCAAAGGCATACATCTTGCTTTCCGGATTCTCTGCTGTGGAATCCTCATGGCATCTCCAGTGATAAAGGATCCTGGGGATATGATGGATCTGCTCTCTTCCCGCAGCTTCCACACAGCGGAACACAAAATCATAATCCTGTGCACCGTCAAATTCCTTTTTCAGCATTCCGATCTGATCCACGATTTCTTTTTTTACGACAAAAAGATGACAGATGTAGTTTACTGTACACAAAAGATCAATATTGAAGTCCGGTTTGAAATGCGGCTGAAAGAATTTGTGCCCGTCCATGGACATCTTATCTTCATCGGAATACAGAACCTTAAGCTCCGGATCCTCATTCAGCGCTTTCACACACCGGAACAAGGCGTCCGGCGTCAGCTCATCATCATGATCTGCAAACACGATAAAATCTCCTGTTGCCGCTTTCATGGCCGCATTGGTATTCTCTGCGATCTGAAGTGCCTGGTCGTTGCGGATCACACGGATCCTGTCATCACTTTTTTCCAGCCTGTTCAGATAATCGGTAAGAGGAGAATCTGCTCCGCTTCCGTCGGAAAGACAAAGCTCCCAGTTCCCGTAGGTCTGGGCTTCTATGGAATCTACCAGCTGCTGTAGATATTTTTCCGGTGTTTTGTAAAGCGGGATCACAATACTGAATTTTGGATTCCTGGAAAATTTCGTTTTTCTTTCTTCTGCAAGCTCTGCCTTGTCCGGCAGATGCTTCACGATCCATTTGGAATAATCCACCGGACGGTTTTTACGGTCCAGCACCTTTCCAAATACCTTTCCGGTAAGGGCTGCTGCCCCGTGAAGCTTCATGTAACGGCTTCCCTTACGGAAATATACCGCAGCTTTCTCCGCAAGGCGCTTCTGTGGCTGCAGATGTACCAGACGAAGCGTCCGCACATTGCCTGCCTCAAATACAATGTAGAATTCCTTCACACTGTCATAATGGAATTCAAAGAAAAAACCGCTCTTCTCATCGATTTCTGTTTCCTGGTACTGATTCTGTACATCCACACGTTTCAGTCTGGTGATCTCGCAGGGGATTTCCTTCCGGCTGCGATCCTCCAGGCGTATGGTCAGGGGGCTGTTAAAAGCTGCCCAGCCACGGACACGGCAGATCTTTTCCCCGGCTTCCACCTCGATACTCTCGATAAAGTACTGCGGTTTTCCCTGTTTCCTGTAAAGCTGTGCTGCCGAAACAGAAAACCACCGGACACGTTTTTCACCCTTTACCGCATAAACAACAAGCTTCTTTTTGCCCTCCAGATCCGGCAGGCAGATTTCCATCTGCACACGTTCTCCGTTTACCAGATCCAGATCCTTAAAGCGCTCCAGGGCGCTGACACGCTCCTGGGCACTGATGGCTGCCGGAAGCTTTTCCCCGTCAAGAACGGCTTCCGGCTTATGATCCTTCGGCCAGGTTCCCTGAAGGTGATACAGAGAACTGTCCTTCAGGTCAAACCTGTCCTTTTCTACTTCGTATAGCTCTCGCTGCATAACAATTCCTCCATTGCATCCTTTCCGGTATTTACTGTAAGGTAATGTTCCATAACCTTCTGATGTGCGGCCTCACCCATGGCTTTTCTGGCCTTCTCATCAGTAACCAGAGCTTCCAGGGCATTGACCCACTCTTCTTTTGTGGTGCACATCCAGCCATCTTTTCCGTTTTCGACCACGTATTCCATCTCACAGTTACGGCTCATGACACTCGGAACCTTTACAAGGGCAGCCTCTGTCCACTTATTCTCGGATTTACACCAGTGGAACAGGCTGTTCTCCAGCGGCATCAGATTGATATCAAGTCCTGCGATCACGGCAGGCAGCTGTCTCCAGTCCATAAACGGAAGCTTCTCGATGCGGTTCTGTACCGGCTCCATTCCGGATTCATCCAGCACACCCACCAGCTTCAGGTAAACCTCCGGGTGGCGCTCCATCACCTCCAGAAGTGCTGCCTCCACCTGGGCAAAATCCTGATCATGCGTTTTGGAACCACTTAAATATCCGATATAGATCCGGTCTTTAGCCTTGTCTGTCTGCTCCACAGCCTCGTGAGACAGGATCTCCATCTCCATACTCATACAGTTGCGGTTGATCACCACCGGTTTTTCCGGAAATTCTTCCCGGATCTCTCCTGCCAGTGTCTCCGTAGATGTAAAATATCCGTCGCAGAATCCCATACATCCGCGGATACGGTCTGTAGTTGTGCGGAAGTCACTGTACTCGCTTCCCTTCAGGAAATGCAGCCCGGAAATTTTTTCGTAATTAAATACCAGGTCATCCACATCATAGTAAACAGGGATTCCGGCTGCTTTCGCCCGGTTGGCAAGCAGTTCTGCTTCCATCAGCTTGCTGCAGCGGTACATCACGATTGCTGTATATTCCTCGATCTTTTCCTGCTCTGCCTGATCTATCTGGATAAACTTCGATGCATAGCCTTTAAGGATCAGCTGCTCCCGGAAATGCTCCACACGATATCTGGAGGCAAAGGAAATCTCCTCTCCTACGAAAAGAAGCCTGCGTTTTTCCACAGGAAGTTCACTTTCGCCGAGAGTTTTCCACAGAGAAATCATCTCTTCCACAATATTCTCCGGCTTCTCATCTTTCAGAACAAGGCCCTTGGCATAGCGTTTCACACGTTCTACAGGTGCACCTACCGGAAGTACCGCTACCGGAAATCCCATGGAAATGATCTCCGAGGTTGTGTAGGAGAATGTCTCCGGCCATACGGACGGGATCAGGAACATATCAATATCCTGCTCCAGGGTAAGTCTTGGGATCTCCTCTCTTGTATATCTTCCTGTCTGGGAAAATACCGGACTTTCGATCTCTTCGTCGGAAGTACCGATCAGTCTCAGACGGATATTCAGTCCATTCTCTTCGATATATCCTGCAAGCGCCTTCACAACCTCCAGGCCTTTTTTGTAGCAGAGTACGCCGATAAGACCAATGTTAAAGGTCTCTGTGGTTTTTTTATTTTTTTTCACTGCCGGAAGGTAATGGGGTGCATGCGGGATCACATGGAGATTGTATACATCCGGATAAGCACGCTTGAACAGCCTTGCCGTATCATCGGAAAATGCACGGATCTCATCACAGTTTGACAGAAATTCCCGGAATTTTGTACGCCAGAGCGTTCCGGTTCCGTATTCTGTGCAGGCATTGCTGCGGTTATCCGGAATACATTTATCGCAGACCTCACAGGATGGAACACCACAGTATTTTCCTTCTGCATCGATCAGATTCACTGCCGGGCAAAGGGCAAAGAAATCATGAAGAAGCATAAGGAGCTTCGCACCCTGCTCTCTCTTAAGACGCAGGATACGTTCCAGGGTTCCGTAAAGATCCTGATAGGTCACAAGCTCGTTGATCCAGATCTCATCCACACGCATCAGCTCACCAAGGGCAGTTTCCAGATCATTTGCAAAAAATTCCATCTCATACTGCTTATACTGATACGTAAAGTAAAAACGATTGCTTACGATATTATAGCGGATGGTCACAAAACGGTATCCTTCCCGCAGAGCCAGACGTCTTTTTTCCACAAGATAAGCCGTTGCACCGCCGCCAAGATCATGGTCAAAGGCCACAATGGTAGGCACATCCAGCTTCCTGTTGAGAAGCTTCATTTCCACGTAGAGTCTTACCGGACGAAGCGGGTCTCTTCTGCAGTAATCCGCAGTATCCTTGTTGTAATCCGGATGCTTGCGGAGCAGCGCCTCACTGTGCTCTTTCAGGAGTCTCTGCTTTTCCTCAGACGGGAAGCTTCCACCATGCTTGTGATATACAAACAGGTTATCCACATGCACGTTCTCATAGCCTGCAGCTATGGCACGCTGGCACCAGTCATTCTCCTCACCGTAGCCTTTTCCGAAATTCTCCTCATCCAGAAGGCCAACCTCCTGGATCGCTTTCAGGTTCATACCCATGCAGAAGCCCACACCGGTAGGCATAGCCGGATACTGCGGACGGATCATGCGGAATTCATCATCGATCTCCCACAGCGGCATTCCCTCAAACAGTTTGTTATCCCGGCAGAAATCCGGGAAGCTGCAGATGGTTCCGCAGGTGGTAAACGGTGTAGTAGTTGCAATATTTTCCTTTGCAAAGATCGGAAGCATCAGGCGCTCCAGCCACTCTTCCGGAACCTCCACATCTGTATTTACAAGAGCCACATGATTTTCCGCCATCTTTAATCCACGGTTTACAGACGGAAGAAAGCCCATATTGGTCTCATTATTCAGAAGTACCACATTGTCATGCTCTGCGACATATTTTTCCAGATAGTTTCCTACCTCAGGATCCGGACTCTTGTCATTTACGATGATCAGACGATAAGGAACCTTCGTTTTTTCAATTCCGGAAAACAGGGCATCAAAATACTCCAGTCCGTTGTAAACCGGCACGATCACATCCACCTTCTGCTGATAGACTGCCTGTGGATATGCCTTTCTTGTGCTGCGTACATGACGCTGTTTGAAATGGCGGAGATTTCCGATACTCTTCGGATCTTCGATCGCGTATACCAGAAGCTCTTTCTGATCCCTGGTTCCCGGGATCTTTCCGATAAGGAATCTTCCGGTATCCGCTGCGGTTCCGTATTCCAGGAAAACAGAAGTCTCTGCCGGCGCAAGAACCGTTGCCAGGAAAGAAAATCCGGCACTTTCCGCATCCGGATTTCCAATGGCATTAGCCACATCCGTACGGTAGATCGTAGTACAGGAAGCCTCCTGAAGCTTCTGTGTTCCCTGATAAAATGCGATCCTTGGCTGTCCCATAGACGCAAACGTCGGATCAAAGGCCCAGCCAATGGCATTTAAGGTGCCATTCTCATAATGGAAGAAATCAACACTGCCCATACAGGTAGGAGTTGTCTCCACTCCCATCACTGCTGCCGGCTCTGTATGATAACGAAGAACCTTTTTGACCAGTCTCTTTACCCGCGCTTTTTTGCCTGGATGACGAAGGGCCTCTTCCTGCGCACGTGCTGCTTCCTCTGCTGCCTGCTTTGCGGCACGTTCAGCCTCTTTTCTGACACGCTCCTGTTCTCTTCGTACTTCCCGCTCTTTTTCAAAGGCCAGAAGCTTTTCCACATCCGGAAGCTCAAGGCAGTCAAGTTTTCCCTCTATTACGATCCTGTCCACATTTTCCGGGTGCGTAACATCGATAAGATAAAAGCCATCGGTGGTAAAAAACGCAGTGGTACTGTTATCCACCTTCATATGGACACCCTGAGGCACAAGCTCCGCACTGCATCCACAATCCAGACGCTCTATCCTCACTTTCAGGAAATGACCGTTTGCGGGATTCCAGCGGAGATTTCGTATTCCTTTAATACCGGAAAGCGCAAACTCTACCCGGAAACGGTTTCCGGAAAGTGTTCCCTCTGCATAAAGTGTATGCTCTTCACAGAATCCCTCACCAAGATCATAGTACAGCTTGCTGTGCATCTGGTGCTTTTCTCTTTCTCTGTTCACCAGCTCTGTTACGGAAACCGGCACCTTTTTCTGTTCAAACGGGATCAGGGAACCACAGCCCACATACTCATAGACGAAATGCATGGTCCAATCCATAAATATCTCATAGTCTGTATAGCTGATGTCAAACTCCGCCATCATCTCATCCTCATGACATAACCGCGGCAGCTCAGAAATATGTGTATACAGTTCATGGATCAGGCGCCACATGATAAAATTCACAGGCACAGGGAAATCAAACATCCACTCATAATCTATGATCTGATTTTCCTTTTCTCCCATAAAGATGTTGCTGCAGATCAGATCCACATTGGCCGGGCAGACGCATTCGTAATCATTTCTTCCCGGATGATCACCAAATACCTCACGGAACTCTCCGGTCCTGTAATCCACAACCTGACGAGCCCCGAAAAATTCCTGATAGAATTTTTTAAGAAGGGCCTTGATCTCTTCAAGATCTTCTTTCTGGGCAAGCTCTGCGATTTCCTGATGAAGAGTTTTTCCAGTAAGGAGCGGATAAGAGATCTTTCCGTTTTCTGCCCTGCAGGGAAGATTCTTGTATTTATCGGATCCGGTACTCTCTGTTCCGGTTTTTTCCAGTTTTTCCACAAATTCCTCAGCCTGGGGCACCATAGCCTCTTTTTCCGCACGGACCTCTCCGTTCTCCCGGACGATCCTGGTCAGAAGACGGAACTTTTCTTTTCGCTCCTGGTTCAGCTTCACATAAAGGATTTCCTCCGGGTCCCGGTTTTCGGTACGTCCTGCCTCCACAAGAAAAGAATTCACAAAGCTGTCCAGGATCTTCTCTTTTTCGAAGGCCTTTACGCCTTCACTTTCTGCAAAAAGATCTGCTGTCTTATCTGTGTATACAGGATAGCTTCTTCCGTAGGAATTGGTATAAAGACTCTCATCTGTAAAAATCTCTGTCGGAAATTTATAATCCGGATACGGGTAGTAAAAGCGCAGAAAAGGAAAGCCGCTGTTTTCCAGCAGCTCTCCCAGTTCATTCTTGGAAAAGGTGCGCACAGACTGATTTCCCGGATATCCATTGATCCCGAAAAAGTGAAGATCTGTGTGATCCTCCGGTGCTCCGGCAAAGTACTTCAATCCCAGTCTGTTCTCAATGGCGATCAGAAGTCTTCCCTCCGGCTTCAGATAAGCGCCCATACGCTGAAGAAATGTCTCGTAAGGAGTTTTTCCCTCGGTAAAACTCATGGCATACTCCAGCACACCGTTTACTACCACATAGTCGAATTTTTCCGGAAAAGTCATGTCATTCAGGTTTCCAACCATGATCGTCAGATTTTCCTTATCCCTGTTTCTCGCATAATTGATATCTGCCCGACGTTTGGAAAGCTCCACGGAAGTCACATGACCGGCCTTGCGGCAAAGCATTCCGGTAATGGCTCCGCATCCGGCTCCGATCTCCAGAACGGAATCCGCCTTTTTCAGAGGATACCAGCTTAAGATATTCTCCCGCAGCCCTGAAAAATGGTAGACCATTGGAAAACTCACCTCTTCCTCCGGCAGGTCTTCAAAAGATTTGCCTTCCTGTGCCATTTTCAGAAGTGTTTCCTCGATATCCCCATCGGAATAATGATCCTTCGCCGTATAATAATCTAAATTCAACTCCGCCATAGTCGTTCCTCCACTTATTTCACAGATACTTTGGAAAACAGATCAAAATATCCCACTGCTTTCTTATCTGTGATCACGGTCAGGTTACACACATCGTAAAGACGATGAAATACGGTAAAATCGCCGTCTTTATATCCGGTGCAGCCCAGACACAGCATATATTCCCCTGCCTCCAGAGGCATCACCTGTTTGAAGGTGATCTCACGGACATCGCCTGCCTTCTGCGGTTTCAGAGGCGTATGTTCATACATGGTATTGGTTCCTGTGATCTCGGTGCCTTTCAGATCTTTCAGGGTAAATGCAAAGATCGGATCACTGACATCTGCCTGGAACTTCACTTTCATCTGAACGGAAAATTCCTTGCCTTTTTCGATCACATTTGTGATCATACCTGTATCATCCCGGATGGCAAAATCCACAATCTCGCCAAGCTTACTGCCGTATTCCAGGACCTTGGGATTCAGGTTCAGGCTGTCCTTCATAGCTTTACCGCTTCCGGTATGTGCTTTCAGTGAAACGTCTGCTCCGGCTGCCTGGTTCTCCGTCGTCTGTCCCTCTTCTGCATCGTCTGTGTTTTCTTCCAGATCTGCATCGTCATACTGATTGACCAGCACACGACGGTAAAGATTGACCATCTCCTTGGCACCACCCTCTGCAAGCTTCTCACCTTTGTTTAGAAGTACAACACGGTCACAGTATTTTCCGATGCTGCTCAGGTCATGGCTTACAAACAGAATGGTCTTCCCCATTTCCTTGAACTCTTCGAACTTCCGGTAACATTTTGCCTGGAAAAATACATCTCCTACGGAAAGAGCCTCATCAACGATCAGGATCTCCGGATCGATATTGATAGCTACCGCAAAAGCCAGACGCACGAACATACCACTGGAATATGTTTTTACCGGCTGATAGATAAAATCACCGATATCTGCAAAATCCAGAATAGACTGCAGCTTGGCATCGATCTCTTCCCTAGAAAAACCGATCATGCTTCCGTTGAGATATACATTTTCAAGTCCGGAATATTCTCCGTTAAATCCGGCTCCCAGCTCCAGAAGCGCTGAGATCCTTCCGTTTACGGCTATTTCTCCGGCCGTAGGCGAAAGTACGCCGGTGATGATCTTCAGGATCGTGGATTTACCGGAACCATTTGTTCCGATAATTCCCACTGTTTCTCCCTTATGCACCTGAAAGGATACATGGTTGAGCGCATAATGCTCTTTATATTTCTTTTTTCTGGATAATCCCAGGGACTCCTTAAGACGATCCATAGGATTATCGTAAAGCTTGTACATCTTACTGACATCATTTACTGAAATCGCAATATCTTCTGCCATTTTCAACCTCACTTTTGTGTAAATCGTTCACTCTCACAATCTGCCGCCGTTCTGCTTTTTATCCTTACAGAGCAAATCCCCCGTGGGAACTGTCCGGTCCGGATCAAGCGGATATCCGCCATCCACATTCAATTAAAGCACATCTGCAAAATGCGGCTTCAGACGTTTGAATATCACAGATCCCAGTCCGAAAAGCAGGATCGTAACTACCCAGAAATAGATCGTCCATGAAGCATGGTTCCAGATCCCGATATGACCAAGCATGGAATCGCGGTAGCCCGTAACTACATAGTACATCGGATTCAGCTTAAACAGCTTGATCAGCCATGGATGTGAAGAAAGCATATTGATATCCCACATGATCGGTGTAAGCCATACACCCACCTGAAGAAAAATACTGATGATCTGGGTCAGATCACGGAAAAAAATGACGATCGCACTTGTAGCATACACGAGTCCCAGTACAAAAAGGAAGGTGCAGACAGAGTAATAAATGATCTGCAGTGTATAAAGGCTTGGTGTATATCCGTAGCATGCACATAAGATCAGTGCAAAGGCCACAAAGAAAACATGCACGAAAAGTGCGGAGATGATCTTTACGATGGGAAGGATGCTGATCTTGAATACAACCTTCTTCACAAGATAATTGTATTCGATCAGGGCATTGGTTCCACCGTTTAATGCATCCTGGAAGAAAAACCACGGCACGATACCGGATACCAGATAGAGTACAAAAGGGTAATCCGATACCGTTCCGGCCTTCAGTCCTACGGAAAATACAAACCAGTAGACCAGGATCGTTACGATAGGCTGGATAAATGCCCAGACAATACCAAGATAGGATCCTGCATATTTTGTTTTGAAATCATTTTTTGCAAGGCTTAAAACCAGCTTTCGATTCTGGTACAGCTCCGCCGGCAAAGCTAATATTTTCTTCATTCTGCAATTCCTTATCGATTCTTATATTCCTCGAAGCTTCCCCACTTCTGGTCCTTGTCGGAGAAAATAAGCTCCATGCCTTCCGGGATCGGCCACTCAACGTTAATGTCCTTGTCATTCCAGATCAGTCCGCCCTCATCGTTTGGGTGATAGAAATCAGAGCACTTGTAAGTGAACTCTGCATTCTCGGAAAGTACCAGGAAGCCATGAGCAAATCCCTTAGGAATAAAGAACTGTTTCTTGTTTTCTGCGGAAAGGACTACACCATACCATTTTCCAAAGGTCTTGGAGCCTTCACGAAGGTCAACCGCAACATCAAACACTTCTCCGTTTACCACACGTACCAGCTTATCCTGAGGATAGCTGATCTGGAAATGAAGTCCGCGGAGAACACCGTAACGGGAGCTGGACTGATTATCCTGAACGAATTCTACATCAATGCCTGCTTCCTTGAAATCGTTATAATTGTATGTTTCCATGAAATATCCTCTGGAATCACCAAATACAGTTGGCTCGATTACTTTTAATCCTTCAATATCTCCGCACTGTGTTACTTTTATTTTTCCCATTTTTTCTTTCTCCTTTTCTGTTTTGATTTATTTGTGATGTTTCTTTTCTTTTATTCTGAGAGCCGCAAGAAGGGCGATCAGGATCAGGATCATCGCTGCCATGATCATAAGAAGGATCTTACGCAGGGCAGGAATGCTCTTTTTTTCGCTGGTGTCCTCTCCGGCTGTACTCTTCTCTGTTGTTTTGCTGTTATCTTCCTCTGCTGATTCTGTGGAAGCTTCCGCTTCGGAACTGTCCGCTTCCTGGCTGTCCTCTGCCGCCGCGGTCGGTTCCGGTACCGGTGTATCAGTTGCCTGTGCAACACTTGCGGTACCGATCAGATAGTCTCCGAAATAGTAACCGGTTTCTGTTTTCCCATTGGTATTCTCTGACTTCTCGGTAAGGGAATTCAGCTCCACCCCTTTTGGAAGGAATACATAGCCACCATTTACTTCTGTTTTTGTGAAATTCTCAAATGCGTAATTGAACATAGCTGTACTGTCCATACAGGAATTGGAAAGCTCTGTTCCACGCATGGTTACTGCAATATATGTGGTATTATCTCTGGTCACTCCTGTGACAAGTGTATGCCCTGCCGCAACGGTAGTTCCGGTTTTTCCGCCAATGCAGCCTTCATAGTAAAATCCGCTTTCCGGTGCAAACATAGGATGATGAGTATGCAAGATCCTCTGCTGGCTGTTCATATTTGTAGGCTGGATGATATAGTCCGGTGTGCCCACGACCGTACGGAATGTTTCATTTTTCAGGCCTTCTCGGAAGATCAGCGCCATATCCCGTGCTGAGGAATAATGATTATCATCCGGAAGTCCGCTGGAATTTGCAAAATGTGTATTGGTACATCCAATCTCACTGGCGCGCTGGTTCATCATATCGATAAATGCCTGCTCTGTCCCGCCGATATGCTCTGCGATCTGTGCCGCAACGTCATTGGCAGACTGGATGATCAGAGCATGAAGGCACTCCTCCATAGTCAGGACTTCGCCCACCTTTGTACCGATATTACTGGAATCTGCCGTAACATTACGCACCCCGGTCTCTGTAAAGGTCACCTTCTCATCCATGGTGGAGTTCTCCACTGCCACCAGCAAAGTCATGATCTTGGTAATGCTGGCCGGATATCTCTGTTCATCTCCGCCCTTGTTATAAAGAACAACTCCTGTGTCTGCATCCATCAGGATACCGGTATCTGAGGTAATATCCGGTCCTGCCGGCCATCCCTGGATCTGGTTGGTGCTGATATCATATTTCGCATTCAGATCCACTGCAGCCATGGTCTGTAACGGCAGCATCAGCGCCACACCGACTGCTGCGAAAACTGCCAGTAATTTTTTTGTTTTTTTCATAGCTCTCCCCTTCTTCTGTTAAAACCCGTCAAAGGAAGCAATCGCATCCACAACTCTCTTCGCATCCTCCATATCCAGATTATAGAACATAGGCAGTCGCATAAGACGCTCGCTTTCTTTTGTAGTATAAACATCTTCTCCGGAAAATCTTCCGAATTTTTTTCCTGCCGGTGCGGAATGAAGGGGTACATAATGGAACACACTGCAGATATCCTTTTCGCGGAGATATTTCAGAAGCCTTGTGCGTACCTGGATATCATGTACCTTAATGTAGTACATATGTGCATTATGTGTGCATTCTTCCGGTACATAAGGCTGCTGGATCTTTCCTTCCTCCGCCAGAAACCTGAGGTTCTCATTGTAAAAATCATAGATCTGCATCCGCTTATCGCTGATCTTCTTATGCTGCTCCAGCTGGGCATAAAGATATGCCGCATTCAATTCGCTCGGAAGATAGGATGATCCATAATCCATCCAGCGGTATTTATCTACCTGACCACGGAAAAACTTACTGCGGTCCGTTCCTTTTTCTCTCAGGATCTCTGCCTTCTCCAGGTACTGATCCCCGTTGAACAGGATCGCACCGCCTTCTCCCATGGTATAGTTCTTAGTCTCATGGAAGCTGTAGCAGCCAAAATCTCCAATGGTACCAAGGGCTTTTCCCTTATAGTAGGCATCCACACCCTGGGCCGCGTCTTCCACTACCTTCAGATCATGTCTTCCAGCAATCTCCATGATCGTATCCATCTCGCAGGCTACTCCTGCATAATGGACCGGAACGATTGCGCGGGTCTTATCTGTGATCGCCTGTTCGATCAGCTTCTCGTCAATATTCATGGTATCCGGCCGGATATCCACAAATACGATCCTTGCACCGCGAAGCACAAAGGCATCTGCCGTTGATACAAAAGTATAAGACGGCATGATCACCTCATCGCCAGGCTGGATATCTGCCAGAAAAGCAGCCATCTCCAGTGCATGGGTACAGGAGGTTGTCAGCATCACATGACCCACATGAAAGCGCTCTTCCATCCATGCAGAACATTTCTTCGTGTAGATCCCGTCGCCGCAGAGCATTCCCCGTTCTACTGCGTCACGGATGTACTCAAATTCCTTACCTGTAAACGCAGGTCTGTTAAAATCAATCATGTATTTCCTCTTTATTTCTTATTCTTCATGGTTTTTCTACATTAACTGCACATTTCATTTTCTCACACTCATGTTGTAAATTCAATGCCTATTTTTCTGCCGGTGCATAATCCGGGATCTGATTATGGTATGCCACCTCCTGGCCGTTGGGATCCAGAATATGCATTTCCTCATAAAACTCTTCTGTGAGAAGATCCATTTCCTTACGATTCTCTGTTTTTACATAATATAATGCCAGATACGGATTAGGGCCATGCTCAATGACCTTCTCTCCTTCCTGATAAAAGATCCAGGGCTTTTCCACCTGTTCTTTCTCTCCCAGCCGGACTGCCGCAGACTGATCTTCGATGGTAAGAAGCCTTCCCTGAAAATAAATGACAGCTCCACAGCACTGTGGTTTATGAACATCGTGTTCTGCAAGCATTTTTTCCAGTTTATCCGGATCATAGAGAGATGCAAGAAGAAGCTCTTCCATATTAAAGCCATAGACCATATCGGTCAATTCATGCTCATATCCGAAAAATCGTGCGGCGATCTCGCAGACCTGGATACCTTCTCCCGGCTTCCAGAAAAACTGCATGGAAAGGGCTCCGTCTTTCTGACCGGTTCTGTCCGCATATGCCTGAAGAAGTTCTGTGGCAGGCTTTTCAACTTTTGACAATAATCTGGAAGGATACACATTTCTTGTGCTGATGGGGATCTCACCTTTGGCAACAAATGTCTTTTCACGGTCTGCAATACTGATCACATGGACTTTTCCATGCCGCACCCAGGTCATCATATTGAATTCATAGCCATCGTTATATTCTTCCACCAAAATCTCCGGCATATCAGAAAATCCTGCTGTTTTTTCTGCCCCGTTTATCAGCTCCTCCAGATCTTCGGATATATAGATCCCGCGGGAGCCGTATTTATCCAGTGGCTTGCTGACCACCGGATAGCGAAGTCCCTCAAGCAGCTCTTTCAGCTGAGTTCTTTTGGACCTGTCTTTAAAATATGCGATCGGGATTTTTCGAAAGCCCGGAGTGGGAAGTCCCAGTTCAGTAAGCAGTGCTCTGGTCGCTGATTTATCACGATACCAGGGAAGCTGCTCCGGTTTCAGATAACAGGGGATTCCTGCCCGGTCCGCGATCTTTACCATACATTCCAGAAGAAGGTCGGAAAAGGATGTGATGATCCCATCGATCTCTTTTTCTCGGCAGAGACAGGCGATCCGTTCCGTATCTGTTACCGGGATCTGAAATGCCTCATCTGCAAATTTTCTTGCCGGACCATCCGGATATCCGTCACAGACAATGGTGTAGTATCCTTTTTCGCGGGCCTTCTGCACCAGCTGCTCAAATTCTCCCAACGTTCCCAGTATCAGCAATCTGTGTTTCATGATTCCGTTTCCTCCCATTCTCTTATGGAATCCGCGATATACTGCATTTCTTCTGCCCCGTATCTCTGGTCACAGGGAAGCGGCAGCACATTGGCAGCCCAGTCATATTCCATGGTATCCCTGTCAAATTCTTCCAGGATATTGCGCCAGTTTGTCGGTACAAAAATCTTCCGGCCTGCCAGCCAGTGTCGAAGCTCCAATCCGTTCTTATGATAATACGGATAGGCAAACGGTCCCTCCGGCACCTCCCCTGTAAAAGCATTCCTTGAAGGAAGAAGCTGCGACAGCAGACGGTAGTTCTGTTCTCTTCTTGCTTTGATACCGGAATAATCCATAGTCCTGAGGAGGTTTCCGGTCAGACGGGACATTCGGCGGATCTCCATCTCATGATAATTTGCTGCATTATCCAGCATTTTCTGATAGAAGGTTCCGGCATCATATTCATAACGTCCCAGAATATGCTCCATTCTTCCCATGGAATGGTCCAGAGGCTTCTTTTCCGGTTCCAGTTCCGCATCGGTAGACAGATATGCTCCGTCACTGACTCCGAGAAATTTTCTGCAGGAGTACAGAGTGTCCACACCCGGCAGCGGCTTCTGAAAAAACGCATGCGTATGATCCACAATGATATTCCCATAGATTTTTTTATACTTCCGGATCTTATCATCGGTAAGCTGGCCATAATAATTTACCAGATACAGATATTCTCCTTCCGGAAGAGTTCTCTCCTCAAGAACCGGATGCAGACCTTCATCCATATGATAAAATTCGATTTCTGCCCCGGACCTCTCACAGGCACCGGTTACGGAATCGCAGAGAAAAAATGGCAGGTAGATCTTTTTGCACCTGCGTGCTTCCATCAGCCACAAAAGCGCTGTTCTTCCGAGATTCACGCCGCAGAGATCCGGATAGTATTCCTGTCCCGCCGGTTCTTCCAGTTCCAGATAGCCGCCAATCTCTTTTTTCATCAGTCTGTCTCCTCCTGACGGATCACATAGTGCGGCATCTTTTTGGCCTCATTGAGAATATTCATGAGATAAATACCGATGATCCCGATTGAAAGCAATGTCAGTCCGAAAAATGCCAGCATCACAAGCATCAGAGATGTCCAGCCTTCCACTGAGATCCCGCACAGAAAATATCTCACCAGATAATAGATCCCCAGTAAAAAGCTTACCAGAAAACTGGCAATGCCGATGTTTCGCACCATAAGCAACGGAAATGCCGTATGGGCAGTAATATCATAGATGAGATCCTTCACAAGGCGGCGAAAAGAATATCCGCTCTTTCCATATGCACGTGCTGCATGCTGCACCGGAACATTGATGATACGGTTGGAGCTTAAAACCAGAAGATTTCCAATCTGCGGAAGATATGTATTGGTCTTCAGCATGGCTTCCACCAGAAACCGGCGGATCAGTCGATAACTGGTGATCTGAAGGTTCGGATCCTTGCCGAGCATTTTGGAAGTTGCCCATACAGACAGCTTTGTGCCCAGCTTCCGGATCAGATTATGCTTACGTCCTTCATAGCTTGCAATGATCACATCCACATCGTCACGTTCCTTCATTACATTGATCATTTTGGGGAGCTCCTCAGGCTGATGCTGAAGGTCATCATCCATAGTTACGATGAACTCTCCCTTTGCGTGGGCAAATCCGCACAGAAGCGCAGGATGCTGTCCAAAATTCCTTGCCATCTGGATGATCTTGACACGGGGATCTTTTTCCCGGAGTTCTTGCATAACCGCAAAAGACCGGTCCCTGGACCCGTCATCTACAAGGATCAGTTCAAATTCTTCTTTTATTGTTTCCCGGAATACTTTTTCCAGACGGGTGTACAGTTCCTGCAGCGTATGTTCTGAATTGTATACAGGAACAACCACTGAATATAAACACATATCGTTTTTCCTCTCTTTTGTATCAATTGACACTTATCGTTTAATCTTATCATTTTCATTTCCTGTTGTAAACCGTTACATTGTTCAAACATTTTCTTGCATAAACCTGCCGGATGATATATATTGATTATCAGTCTATGATAATCGCATTTATGATATGGAGGAAACATGACAAAAATCAAAGATTATATTCAGCTTCATCTGAATATCCTGCTGTTTTCTCTTACCAGCGTTTTTTCCAAGCTTGCATCGGTTTATTACAATAAAGAAGGGCTTCATAGTCCTCTTCTCTATGTATTTCTTTTTCTTATGATCGCAAACTGTGGGATCTACGCCATTGCATGGCAGCAGGTGATCAAAAAATTTTCCCTTTCCACGGCCTACGCCAACAAAAGCGTCTATCTTCTGTGGTCCCAGGTATGGGCTGTGATCATTTTTCACGAAAATCTTTCGCTTCAGAACATCATCGGCATCCTGATCGTTCTGATCGGAGTCTGGATGGTGCAGAGATATGAATAGAACATTTATGCTGATCATGCTGGCCGGAACCTTTTTTTCGGCAATTTCCCAGGTACTTCTGAAGCAGAGTGCCAATATGGAATACAAAAATCCCCTCCGGGAATATCTGAACTGGCGGGTGATCCTGGCCTATGGTATCTTTTTTGGAGTGTTACTCCTGAATACCTGGTGCTACACCAAAGTGGATATGAAATTCGGACCGGTGATCGATACTGCCGCCTATGTTTTTGTCCTGCTGTTTTCCTGGCGGATCCTGAAAGAAAAGATTTCCCGCGGAAAGATCATCGGAAATCTGATCATCATCCTGGGAATCCTTGTTTATACCTTATGATCATAAAAATGCCGGCAGCTTTATGTTCGCTGCCGGCATTTTTTTTATTTTTTCTTATTTGCTGCGGATACAGTTGTGTATACACCATCTTCATCGAATGTATAGCTCTTTCCGTTTTTCTCAATAGTACAGTTTTTGTACATGATTCCTGTTTCCGGATCAAAATAATATCTCTTTCCGTCCAGTTTGAGCCAGCCTCTCTGCATCTTTCCATTGGAGCCAAAATAATAGGTATGGCTTTCATTGTTTCCGCTCCATGTATAGAATACCTTTTTGACCATAACGCCGTCACCGCCAAAATAATATACATCATTCCTGCTGTTCATGTACCGCACGTGTTTCATCATGTATCCGTATTTGGACTGAAAATAATAATAGTCCTTTCCAACCTTTTTCATGCCCTTTAACGCATGTCCGTTTTTGTCAAAATAATATTTTTTATCCTTATAGGTGATCCAGGTATTTTTCACAAGGACTCCATTTTTATCTACATACCTGGAAATATTCTTGGAATCTCTGATCAGCTTTGAACGGCACATTCCTGCGGTCTTATGGATATAATATTTCTTATTTTTCACCTGAACCCAGCCGTATTTTTTGACACCATTGACATAATAAAATTTCTTTCCGTTCTCTGTTGCCCAGCCGGTTTTTCCTTTATAGTTGCTGGTATCCGGTCTGGTGGATGCCTTGTATCCGGTCTGTGCATGCCATCTGGATGTGATGATCTTGGTATAATCAACATAACCGAAGTCAATATCTACAGTAGAATAAGACGGGATTCCCGCAACCAGACCCTTGGTGGTATTCAGATATCCGCCACCGTCACCATCGGTGGACTGCCAGATGGTATATTTGTACTTTTTCTTGTCAGGAGCCGGGATCGTATCACCATACCGCGCAAGCCATACATCATAACCTGTCATCTTGCTCCAGTCAAGCTTGTTGTCATACCAGTCTGTATTGCAGTAGATCATTGGATGATATCCGGCTTTTTTTACCTCATTGCAGAAGGTCTTTGCCAGATCTGCGATCTGTGATGCGGAAAGATTGCGCATCTGATCATATTCAATGTCATAAACCACCGGATAGGATACTTTATATCCATCCATTTTACGGATAGCAAGCTGCGCTTCCTTCAGTGCCTGCTGTGTGTTCAGCGCAAGGCTGTACACATAGGTTCCTGTCGGAATTCCTGCCTTCTCTGCCTGTTTCATGTTGTAATCATATGTCTTATCCAGATGGTTCAGACCATAGGAGATCCTGACAAAGGCAAAATCTACATTAGATTTTTTGACCTGGCTCCAGTTGATGGTATCCTGCCACTCAGAAACATCGATTCCACGTGTGACAGCACCTTCCAGCTTCTGGCCGCTTCCGTTATAGCAGACACCGTTGATCTTCTTCCAGGCCTTTGAACTTACCCTGGAATTCTGCGTTGCCTTCCCGCTGGGGACCTTTTCTTCCTCAGCAACTGCCTCGCTTCGGTCTACGCCTCCGCCGCCCATGGCCATCGCTGTAGTTCCCATTGTTCCGATTCCCAGCAGTGCTGCCATACAGCCTGCCACCAGCCATTTCTTCCAGTTTTTCATTTTAGTTTCCTTCCATAAATTATGTTGTTTATTTGTGCATAACTTTTATTATACATATGAAAAAATGGAAAGTAAAGCCATATATGGAAAAAGACCGATGTCAGCTTCATACAGCTGAACATCGGTCTTCAGTTATTCTATATATTTCTTTCTGGTACTGTTCGGTAAAGATCACGGAACTTCCGGGTCTGTAGGATCAAAGTTTCCGGCTCCACGGAAGGTTGCCAGCGGTCTGCGGCCTAACGGTCCCTTGAAGGATTCATTGTTAACGTAATTTCCGCTGCTGTAAATGTGGATCGTAGAACCGTTACAGTTCTCAAATACCCACTTCGCATCAGCCACACAGGTACGGATACATCCGTGAGATGCAGGCTGACCAAGCTTCAGGTACTCGCCTGCCGGAAGATTATAAACACTCCTGGTCGATCCGGCTACGGAATGGATAAAGATTCCTCCCTGTCCGCATCCGTCAACATGTGTTCCATACTGTCCCCAGGACGGTCCCATCAGTGGCTGCCATCTCAGACTGCGGGTCAGTCTGTATGTACCATCCCATGTAGGTGTTCCGGAGAGACCTACAGAAACACGGATTGTCTTAACCGGAATGGTCTTGCTACTATTTGTGTATACAGTCATAACACCGTTGGTCTTATCAACCTCCAGGTAATATGGTCCTCCGTAAATACTGGAAACATCATTACGGCGGTAACCATCCTTATCAAAGTAATACAGTTTTCCATCGATCCATCTGCTTGTATTGGTCAGATACTTGGAACCGCTGTCCGGATCGATATATTTGACCTGATCATAGTAATCGCTGACGATCACCCAGCCGGTGGAAAAACGTCCCTGGCTGTCCAGATAACCATTTACGGAACCACGCTTCATGGATTTATTTGTCACAACGGTATAGTTCTGCAGATAGTACCAGTATTTACCTACCTTCTGCCAGCCTGACTTTTTCAGAACACCGTTGCCGCCTGCATAATACCACTTATTCTGGTAACGGATCAATGTACTCTTGTACATCCAGCCTCTGTGCGCATTGGCATCTGATGTTGCAAAGAAATAGTATTTTTTGCCGATCTTTGTTTTTCCTGTTGCAAGCTGTCCTGTGCTATTAAAGTAATAGCTCTTTTTGGAGGACTTGTTTGTTATCATCTGGCTCTTATAGTGGTTTCCGTTTTTGTCAAAGTAAAACCATCCGAAGAACTGGCCTTTTGCGTCGGTCACCTTCTGCCAGCCATATTTTTCAACAACTTTTCCTGCTGTGCTTCCGAAATAATAAATCTTGTTGGATGCACCCGGGCAGCCATGCCAGCAGTTCTTCCAGGAAACTCTCTGGCCATTGCCTCCGAAATAATATCTGCTGCCTTTATACTTCACAAGTTTTTTTGTAATGATGCGGCCCTTGCTGTCTGAAACATAATATGCGTTATTCTGCGCCTTCGCCATTGTATTCGTCATAACATAGCCGCTGGCATTCAGCATATATCGATATTTCTTGGACATTACAGGTGATACATAAACTCCATGTTTCATGATCTGTCCACGTGTGGCAGCCTTCGGACTACAATAGATAAAACGTTTTTGATTTTTGCTGTTTAAAACATATGTCCATCCGCCATAAAAAAGCTTTCCTGGAATCTCTCCTGCCTTTGATGCCGGCTGGAAGTAATACTGATATGTTGTGGAACCGGTTGTCAGCTTCAGGATTCCTGTTCGCGGTTTTCCGTTACGCATCAGTGTATAATAAGCATTTCCGATCTTTTTGATCTTGCCTACAAGGTTCTGAGCCTCTATGGATTTGTAATCACCCTGGGAATTATAATAGCGGAAAACAGTTCCTGTCCATAACCAGTAATTTCTCTTCTGCTGGCCAAGATTGGATGTCCACGGTGTGATTGCTTTTCCGGTGGAATCCGAATACAGGGAAGCTTCGGAACTTTCGAGAAAATACCATTCTGTCTTCTGTGTTCCGGTATAACCTGCTGCACCTGGCTCACGGGTCATACGGCCGGTTACCAGATATCCGTCTTCATTAAAAAGATAATATCCCTCATGTCCGTTGGTATTGATCTTAAGAAGACCATCCTGCGCAGTAAAATAATTATCTTCGATGGAACCTGTTTCTGATACCTGAGAAGCGTTCCCTTCATCCTGGGCAAGAGACTCTGCGTTATCTACGCTCTCTGATGTTTCGACTGCCGTCTCTGTTTCTGCGGGTGCTGTATCTGCAGATGTCTCCTCTGCAGACACTACATCTGCGGATGCTGTATCTGCAGAAGCTTCTGCTACGGATACTTCCTCTGTAGAAACTTCTTCTGCTGCACCTTCCTCGGCTGCAGTCTCCTGCTCTCCTTCTGCTGGCTCATTCTGGAGTACCGGAGCCTGCTCACTCTCTGCTGCGCCATCCGGAAGCTCTTCAGTCTGCTGTACCTCCTGTGCTGCTGCAGCTGTTTCGTCCACTGTTTTCTGCTCTTCTTCGCTGCTTTCTGCCGGATCCTCAGAAGCTTTTCCCTCCGGGGCTGCAGATGCAGCAACCTTCTTTTTGCGGAGTCTGTAAAAACCGTTTGCAGAAACCCAGTCACTTGTCTTGGCAACGACTACACCGTTTACCAGTGATGCTCCGGTAGTAGAAGTTTCCTCTGCCTTGTTGTTCTCTACTTTGTTCTGTACTGCGGTATCTGCTGACGGTGCATCCAGTTCCTGTGCATCACCTGCACTGAAATCATCGCCCGGATCTGTACTGTCTTCTGTTGTCACATCCGGTGCTTCTGTAGTTTCCGGTGTCTCTGTAATCTCCGGTGTTTCTATAACATCCGGTGTCTCTGCGGGGTTCTCCGGTGCAACAGGTGTTTCTTCTGAACTGTCTGTACTGTCAGTACTACCTGTCTGATCCTCTTCTGTCTCCGGCTGCTGTACAGTCGTTTCCGCTTCATCACTGAATACATCCTCAGCCGGATTGCCGGCTGTCTCTGCTGCCATCTGCACGTCTGTACTTCCCAAAGCCGCAGCGCCGGCTTCCAGAGTTCCGCCCATGCATAATGTCAGACTGAGAAAAATTGCCACAACTCTTCTCTTCACAATAATCCCTCCTGATCATGCTGCTGTAAATAATTATTGTATCTGTTACGTATCATTCGCCCAGTCCGCCTTCGATAAGAGCCACAAGCGCATCTATCGCAGCCTGTTCATCCTCACCCTCGCAGACCAGTGTGATCTCATCCCCGCTTTTAACACAGGCACCCAGAACACTCAGAACACTTTTGGCATTCGCTGTACCTCCGGCATACTGAAATGTTATGGACGATTTGTATTTTATTGCCTCGCCGCACAAAAGCCCTGCGGGACGAAGATGAAGCCCTGACGGGTTCCTGACCGTTACCTTATAACTTAACATTGCTGCTGTCTCCCTTTATATTACTTATCCTTCAAGCCTTGTCCAAAGCTGTGATTACTTACTGACTGCTGCTGTCTACATTGGAAACCTTGGAGATTTTGATCTCGGCGGTTACATCCTCCAGCAGCTTGTAGCCTTCCGGAAGACTGATTTTGATCGGTACTTCGTAGCTTCCCTCCTCCCAGTCATCCATGGAAAGTACTGCTCCCACCGACTTCAGATCAAATTGGGAAAGATCTCCTTCTTCCGCCTGCACCTTCAGTTCAATATCCGCAACTTCAAATGCCAGCTGCAGATCATCAGGCAGACCCTTTACTTTGATATCCTCTGTCGGGAAGCTGTATATCTTACTGCCCTCCGGCAGGATATTGACTGTGATCCAGAGGTCCGTACTGGATCCTGATGTCAGCTTGAGGCCATCCGGAAGAAGCTCTGACAGGTTTACTTTCTTTTCCACGTCATTGCTCTTTCCTGAAATATCCACATTCTCATTGTCTAGATAAATGGTATTTCCCTGAAGTTTCAGATTGTTCAGTGCTTCCTCACTTCCGGCTACGCTGAAAGTCTCCGGTACTGTTGTGACACTATCCACAACATAGCCTTCTGCTGGTTCCCCTGTATATCCCGCACTGATCCGTATATCAGAACGCACCTTCCAGAGCTTTGCCGTGACATTAACCTTTCCGTTGTTGTCAAATTTCAGATAGCTCATGGAATTTGATGAAAGAGTGTCCTGATTCTTATCTGTGATAGTCAGTTCTGCGTCCGTGATCATCGTATCCTGATCGATCCCGTCAAGTTTTGAACTTACATCCACACTCACACTATCTATTTTACCAACCAGAGATTCCGGTCCTGTAATACGGACTTTTTCCGGATTTGCGGTGAGCGAAGCAATCTCCAGCCCCTGTGCCGGCTTGCTGTCATCACTGGTAACATTGATCGCAAATTCTTTGGTCACCTTTTTTTCCAGATGGACACTCAGATTCTGCGGTGATACACTAATGTTTTCCGGCAGTATCCCGGAGCAGGTCGCTGTAATGGGAATCATTACAGGATCTGTATCGGTAGACTGGGCCTGCTGCAGATCCGCAACTGCCTTAATATCACTTGAGGTGAGACGGTTGACTGTCTTCCGATCACCTGTAATATAAACACGTACGGAATTTTCACGGTCATCCTGCATGACCATCTCACCCAGCTGATCCACATAAGCTTCGTTGATGATCTGCACATCTGAGATCACAAAGCCTTTCGTAATGATAGGGTCATCAACATTTACTACGATCAGCCACACCAGGATTCCCACAATAATCGACATGATCTTCAAAGGGATGTTCTTAGTCAGATTTTTCTTCATGTTTCACTCTCCCTTTCAGCAGATTTCTCAGCTTACCGTTGTCAACAACCTTTTTATTCTGAGCAGAAACAAGTACTTCACGAAGCTGCTTGCTGTTAAGCCCTCTGGACAGTTCTCCGCCTCTGGCCACTGAAACCTGTCCTGTCTCTTCCGAAACAATGATCGTAAGAGAATCCGTAGCTTCGCTGATACCCACACCTGCTCTGTGTCTTGTTCCCAGCTGTTTGCTCAGTTCCATATTATCTGAAAGAGGCAGATAGCAGGTTGCTGCTACTACACGGTTCCCACGCACGATCACCGCTCCGTCATGAAGAGGTGTATTATGCTCAAAAATATTGATCAGCAGCTGACTGGTAAGGATACCGTCAATATTGATACCGGTTCTCACATATTCGTCAAGCCGGATCTCTTCCTCGATCACGATCAGTGCTCCGGTCTTAACTTCACCCATATCAAAACAGGCCTTTACCAGTTCGTTGATAGTCTTGTCATTGAAACGCTCCTGCACTTCCCTGCCGGAATCAAAGGGAATAATGTTGGAAACAAACTTCTTCTGTCCCAGCTGCTCCAGCGCCTTCCTCAGCTCCGGCTGAAAGATTACGATCACACCGATCACCAGCACATTAGCCAGGTTCCGGAAGATCCAGAGGATCGTATTCATTTTGAAGATATATGCGACCAGGATAAATCCAAGGACGATCAAAATGCCCTTCAGAAGGGTATATGCACGTGTAAATTTAATCCATGCCATAAACTGATATACAAAAAAGGAAATCAGTCCGATCTCAATGATATCTATCACGCCAAATCCCGGAAGGGAAATCTTCCCCAGATATCCGGCCACAACTGTCAGCACATTCTGCATAAGTCTCCTCCTTTCTTCCTGAGCTATTCCAATCGTTCCTGTTTAAAGATCCTTCAGCGATTCCTCCAGCTGTTTTTCGAAATCGATCTTGTCCAATCCCTGCGGTTTCTCACTTACTGTATTTTCGGAAACCATATCCGGCATCTTTACTGTATGCATTTCGTTCTTCTCAGGAAATACATCATCACTGAAAGACACAACATTGTCTTCTTTTTTTTCTTCTTTTACCGGCTCCGCATTGATCTTTTTGATGCTTCTCTCAGAAGTGGCGACCGTTGCCTTCGGAACGGCTTTTACGTAGTAATAGTACTCATCATCCTCATATTCCAGACGTTCTGTTCTGCTGTAATCTCCGCCAAAAACAAAGAACTCCAGAACAAATCCTGCCAGTACGGAGATCACTGTGGACAGGATCATCGGCACCATGGCTACCGTAATACTAATGCAGAAATCTCCGGCAAGGATAACCAGGATATAGATCACGCCGCCGGCAATGACAGCGATCCTCCATGCATAATCAAACGCCCGTGTTCTCAGAAGGTTCACAAACAGGATCACTACCACAAACGCGATCACCGTGATCCACATTGCCCAGTTGTGGACAAGTCCGTCAGAGATCAGCTTCAGTTTTTCTGTGATCTCTGCGGCAGGATCACTGAGTGCCGCCGACTGTGCATGTACAAACCGTATAAAATAATAGATCACAACACCGCATCCGGCCGGAAGCGCTGACAATGCACTACCCAGCAGGCCTGCTCCGATCGGCATAAGTGCAGGAACACCAAATCCGAAGGAAAGTGGTGTAAGGATCATTGCAAGATTCTGTGACCTGCTGAATCTTAGGAACAGGATCAGCATAAACAGAATAAGAAGCAGCATAAATCCTGCCGTTTCGATCCCGACTGCATAACAGTGCCCGATCATCAACGCAAATCCCATAAACATCATCACGGAAACCGGAAGGATCGAACATACAAGCGCCAGGATCAGGACAACAAAAATATTATCCAGCTGTTTCATGTAGCCCATATTGCTGTTGATCCAGAGAAAATAGGCAAATGCCAGAACAAACTTCAGGACCGGCAGTATATATACTTCATATTGTCCGTAAAATCTTTTGATATTCTGTTTGATCTCAAGTAAAGCTGTCATTTTCTATGTCCTCCTGCATTTCTCCGGACCGGATTTCTTTTTTCCTCCCGCCCGTAGATTTTTTCCAGTCTTGTAAGATCCTGATAATATTCCCTGACACTTTTTTTTGCCCGGAAATATTTCACAGAATACTGGATGTAGGTCAGTATCGAATATACAACAAGCACGATCAGATAACCGACGATGATATAGATCCCAACCTCGACCAGATTAATCTTATTCACATTATCCATAAGATATTCGCTGAAATATGCGGCAACGCCTGCAAGTCCCAATATATATCCGATCGTTACCAGAAAAAAGTTTCTGATCAGTGCAAGTCCAATATAATCACTTCGATAATATCTGCTCACCGGAAGATACTTCCTGCCTTCTCCATGCTCATACATGGCCAGACGGTTCATGATCTTCACTTTTTCTTCATTTACCATAAAAATAACTCCTCATAAGCTTTCTTTATCAGGAAAATCCCCGATATATGATCTGCATTACGCTTTCCATACAGTTATACTGTTTAACTGCAATCAAATTTATTGTAGCATAGTTCCATACCTATGAAAAGTGTTTTTTCGGCTGTTTCATGCCCTTCCTGCGCATATTGTCAGAAAATAAACTTTCTCTGCACCGGCCTCAAGAAGACACATTGCCATGGCATCTGCCGTACTTCCTGTTGTGTATACATCATCCACCACAAGTACAGAAAAACCCGGGATCTTTTCGGTTACCTGATATGCATTTTTCAGGTTCTGACGCCTCTGTATGGCATTAAGTTTTTTCTGAGATCTTGTGCTTCGTATCTTCTTTACCAGATGCTCATTCCATGGGATCCCCGTAAGAACACTGAGCCTTTCTGCCAGATATGCTGCCTGGTTAAAACCTCTCATCCTTTTTTTTCTGGGATGCAGAGGAACGGGAACGATCAGATCAGGCTTCCACCGTTCCAGATATTTTTTTCCGAAGACGCTCATTGCCTTTGCATAAAAATCCCCATATTCCCGACATCCGTAATACTTAAATCGTACCAGAGACTGTCTCCAGACCTCTCCGTACCAGAAAATACTTCTGCCCTCCGTAAAATGATGGGCACCCTTGCGGCAGTCTTCACAGTATTCCTCTTCCATTCTTACCGGTCTTCCGCATTTCATACACCTGGGACCGGATATAGGCCTGACCTTTCCGGAACACTCCGGACAGATCAGCCGGTCTTTTTCTTTCAGTATCTGATGACATAGCGGGCATTTTTTCGGGTAAAGCATGTCCAGTAAAAAATCTGCTGTTTTTTTCAAGAAAGTCCTTTCTCCCCGATGGCGCTCTCTTTCTGTTCAGATTCATCCAGCTCCCGGATCCGTCTGTCCAAAGAGCTGTATCTCTGCTGCTGTTTTTCATTACGGATCATCTCCGCAAAAGTGGTCTCGCTGCCTACTACGGTAACACATTTTCTGGCTCTGGTCACTGCTGTATACAGAAGATTCCGATTCATCAGCATCCTTGGTCCGGAAAGGATTGGAAGGATCACTGCCGGATATTCTGAGCCCTGGGACTTATGTATGGTCACTGCATAGGCAAGTTCCAGTTCCTCAAGCTGTTTGAAGGAATATTCTGCCTGTCTGCCATCCTCAAATTCCACGGTAGCCGTTTCCGCAAATTCATTGATCTCCGTCATAATACCGGTATCTCCATTAAACACGCCCACACCTTTATCCACAGGAATCTTGTATCGTCCAAGGATTTCCCACTCCAGCTGGTAATTGTTCTTCACCTGCATCACCTTATCCCCTTCACGGAAAAGGCGCTGTCCGATCTCTTTCTCCTTTTTCTTTTCATCCGGCGGGTTCAGATATCTCTGAAGTATCTGGTTCAGCCGCTCCACACCTAAAAGTCCCTTACGCATAGGCGTGAGCACCTGGATCTCATAGGGCTTTGCATCTACATAACGCGGAAGCTTCTCCTGGATCAGTGCGATCACCACACGGATAATGATGTCCGCGTCATATCTTTTCAGAAAAAAGAAATCCCGGCTCTTGTTATTGATGGTCACCTGCTCGCCCCGGTTGATCTTATGTGCATTCACCACAATATCACTTTCAGATGCCTGGCGGAAAATCTTTTTCAACTCTACTACCGGAAAACAGCCGCTGCGGATAATATCCCTCAGAACATTTCCCGGGCCTACACTGGGAAGCTGATTTTCATCACCTACCAGGATCAGTCTGGTCCCTGCTGTCACTGCAAGAAGCAATGAATGCATCAGTGCGATATCTACCATGGACATCTCATCAATGATGATCACATCCGCTTCCAGCGGATTCTCCGAATTCCTGTCAAAATGAACTGCACGGCCTTCCTGCTCTTCCTCCGGCATTCCATTCAGCTCCAGAAGTCTGTGGATCGTCTGAGCCTCGTATCCGGTAGCCTCTGTCATTCGCTTGGCTGCACGGCCGGTGGGAGCTGCAAGCCGCAGCTCAGCGCCTTCCTCTTCAAAATAACGGATAATCGCATTGATCGTTGTAGTCTTTCCGGTTCCCGGCCCGCCGGTCAGAATGAACAGACCATGACTGGCAGCTGCCGCCACTGCCTGTTTCTGCATTTCATCTAACCGGGTTCCTGTCTCCTTTTCGATCCTGTTGATCCGTTTCTCCATCATCTCCTCATCTTCCGGGCAGAGGATGTTCAGCTCACAGAGCATTCTGGCTGAATTCAGCTCAAGATAATAATATCGTGTGGGATAGACAACTGCACCGTCTTCTGTTTCTTTCAGGATCAGTTTCCGGTCTACTACCATATCCATGAGATGTTTTTCCATGTAGGAGGAATCTACTCCCAAAAGTCCGGATGCCCTGGAAAAAAGTTCCTCCTTCGGGAGATAGATATGGCCTTCTCCTGAAGCCTGTAGGAGAGTATACAACATTCCGCTTCTTATCCTGTAATCTGAATCTGTATGGATCCCGATCCGGGAAGCGATCTCATCTGCGATACGGAATCCCACACCACTGATATCCTCTGCAAGGCGATACGGATTCTCCTGCAGGACTCCATATACAGTCTGCCCATATTTCTGATAGATCTTTGCGCCGAGATTCAGTGATATCCCGTATTTCTGGAGAAAGATCATAGCGCGGCGCATATCTGCTTTCTCCGTCATCTGTTCTGCGATCTCCATGGCCTTTTTTTCGCTGATTCCCTTGATCTCAGCCAGCCGCTCCGGCTCTTCCTCTACAATACGCATAGTATCATCACCGAAACGACGTACGATCCTGGCTGCCAGTGCCGCTCCGATCCCCTTGATCGCACCGGAACCCAGATAACGCTCCATGGCCAGTGCATCCTCCGGCATTTTTTCTACGTAGGAGGCTATCTGAAACTGCTTGCCATACACCGGATGTGTTGTATAATTTCCGGAAGCTTCAATGGCAGCCCCCTGGGTGATCGCAGGAAATGTCCCCACACAGGTCAGTTCCCGTTCCTCTTCCATCCCTTTCAGTACCATGACCGTATATCCATTATCTTCATTTCGGAAGATCACATGATCTATATATCCTGTAACTGTCTCACTCATTTTTTTCTCCATCTGTAAACCTCTGATAACAGCAAAAGGCACTGCAGCTGCAGCGCCTTATCTGTATGAGTTTCCTGCGGCAGTCTCTTCTCTGACCCTGTGCCGTCCGGACGACTCATAACGGTTTACATCCTTGACATGATTTCCGCATATTTTCCTGTTCCTGCAGCCACTACAAGCATTGCATCCTGTACCGTCAGTGTGCTGACTCCTGTTTTCTGCTCGATCAATGCATCCATTCCATGCAGCATGGCACCTCCGCCTGTAAGAACGATTCCTCTGTCCATGATATCTGCCGCCAGCTCTGGCGGTGTTTTCTCAAGAACGCCATGGACTGTCTCCACAATCTGTCCGGTCGTTTCCCGCAAAGCGGTCCGGATCTCCTCAGATGTCAGTGTTGCCACCTTCGGAAGTCCTGTGATGATATTTCTGCCCTTGACCTCCATCGTGCGAAGATCCGCTTCTTCACTGGCTGTTCCGATCTTGATCTTGATATTCTCCGCTGCATCTTCCCCGATAAAGAGGCTGTGCTTCTCACGTACATAATTCATGATCGCATGATCAAAATTATCTCCTGCAACCTTCACAGAAGCGGAAACAACCACTCCCCCTACCGATATGACCGCAACATCCGTGGTCCCTGCACCGATATCCACGATCAGATTACCAAATGGCTTGGTGATATCTACACCTGCACCGATAGCAGCAGCGATGGGCTCGTCCACAAGAAAAACTTCCCTGGCTCCTGACTGATAGGCAGCTTCCTCAATTGCTTTACGCTCAATCTCCGTGATCCCACTCGGAACACTGATGCTGACTCTCGGTTTCCGGAACGCTCTCCGTCCCATAGCCTGTGAAATAAAATATTTCAGCATCTTTTCCATTACATTATAATCTACGATCACACCTCTTCGGATTGGCCAGATCACTTCCATATTGGAAGTCAGATGGCTTGCCATCTGTCTGGCTTCCTCACCGATTGCTCTGATCTTCTCTGTATCTTTATCATAAACAACCACAGAGGGCTCTCTTAAAACGATTCCCTTGCCTGTGGAAAACACCAGACTGTTTCTGGTTCCCAGATCGATTCCAATATCCTTTGCCGGCATAAATCCTCCCGCCTGCGTCATACACGTTCATATGCTGACGCATTTCTGACTTATTCTGTTCCGGTCTGTGCCGAAACGTTCCCGCACTTCATTATATACAAAACCACAGAAATTGAAAAGAACTTTTACCGGTTATTTCTGTTCCAGATATTTTTTCACATATTTACCGGTGTAGGAAACCGGATTCTCTGCTACTTCCTCCGGAGTTCCTCTGGCAATTACCGTTCCGCCTCTGTCACCGCCTTCCGGTCCGATATCAATAATATGATCCGCCGTCTTGATCACATCCAGATTGTGCTCAATGACCACAACGGTGTTTCCTCCTTCAGACAGACGGCGCAGGATCTCGATCAGCTTGTGGACATCCGCAAAGTGCAGTCCTGTGGTAGGCTCATCCAAGATATAGATCGTCTTTCCGGTACTGCGCTTGCTGAGTTCTGTGGCAAGCTTGATACGCTGTGCTTCTCCTCCGGAAAGAGTGGTGGAGGGCTGACCCAGACGGATATAGGAAAGCCCTACATCATACAGGGTCTCGATCTTTCTCCGGATCGACGGTACATTCTCAAAAAATGTCAGTGCTTCTTCCACAGTCATATTCAATACATCATAAATACTCTTGCCCTTATACTTCACTTCCAGAGTCTCACGATTGTAGCGTTTGCCCTTGCAGACTTCGCAAGGCACATATACATCCGGAAGAAAATGCATCTCGATCTTGATGATTCCGTCACCGCTGCAGGCCTCGCACCGTCCGCCCTTGACATTAAAACTGAAACGGCCTTTCTTGTAGCCCTTTGCCTTGGCATCTGCGGTGGCTGCAAAAAGATCACGGATCTGGTCAAAAACTCCGGTATATGTGGCAGGATTGGAACGGGGAGTTCTTCCGATCGGGGACTGGTCGATATTGATCACCTTATCCAGCTGATCGATACCCAGGATGTCATCATGTTTCCCGGGGATCACTCTGGCACGGTTCAGGTCTCTGGCAAGTCTCTTGTACAAGATTTCATTGATCAGAGAGCTCTTACCGGAGCCGGAAACACCTGTGATACAGGTCATCACTCCCAGAGGAATATCTACGTCGATATGCTTCAGGTTGTTCTCTGCCGCACCCTTTATATGAAGAAATCCGGTTGGTTCCTTCCTCACTTCCGGTACCGGGATCTTCAGCCTTCCGCTTAAATAAGCTCCTGTCACAGACTGCTCATTTTTCATCAGATCCTCAGCTGTCCCCATTGCGACCAGTTGTCCGCCATGTTCTCCGGCTCCGGGGCCGATATCGATGACACAGTCTGCAGCACGCATGGTATCTTCATCATGCTCCACCACGATCAGACTGTTGCCAAGATCACGGAGACGCATCAGTGCCCCCAGAAGCTTGTCATTATCTCTCTGGTGAAGCCCGATACTCGGCTCATCCAGGATATATGCAACCCCCACAAGCCCGGATCCGATCTGTGTGGCAAGACGGATCCTCTGAGCCTCTCCGCCGGAAAGGGTTCCGGTAGCTCTTCCAAGTGAAAGATACTCCAGGCCAACCTCTGCCAGAAATCCAACCCTGGCGCGGATTTCCTTCAGGATCTGCCTTCCAATAAGCTCCTGCTGCTTTGAAAGCTTCAGATCGCGGAGAAAGCCCTGCAGCTTCTGTACCGGCATATTGGTCACTTCATAAATATTCTTATCCGCCACGGTCACTGCCAGGGACTCCTTCTTCAGCCTCTGTCCCTTACATGTGGTGCACGGAGTAATCCGCATAAAGCTCTCGTATTCCTGCTTCATAGCCTCGGAACCGGTTTCACGGTATCTCTGCTCCACATTGCGGATCAGTCCCGGGAACGCCACATCGTAAACGCCCTCTCCCCGCTGTCCTTTATAATAAACCTTCACAGAATGACCGCCGGTACCATGGATGAGGATATCCTGGACCTTCTTCGGATACTCGCAGAAAGGTGTATCCAGAGAAAATTCATATTCCCTTGCCAGGGCATCCAGGATCGCTCTGGAAAAGCTTCCCTGCGTGGTACAGGACTGCCATCCGAGAACAGCGATAGCCCCTTCATTGATACTCAGTTTCTTATCCGGGATCATCAGATCGATATCAAATTCCATCTTATATCCAAGACCCAGACACTGCGGGCAGGCACCAAATGGATTATTAAAGGAAAAGCTCCTGGGTTCGATCTCATCAATGCTGATGCCGCAATCCGGACAGGAAAAACTCTGACTGAAATTCAGAAGCTTCCCGTCCATAGTGTCTACTACCAGCAGGCCATCCGCCAAATCCAGCACGGTTTCAATGGAATCGGAAAGACGCTTCTCTATTCCCGGTTTCACAATAAGTCGATCCACAACGATCTCAATGTTATGTTTGATATTCTTATCCAGCTTGATCTCCTCAGAAAGCTCATAGAGATTTCCGTCGATCTGCACTCTCACATATCCGCTTCTTCTGGCCTGATCCAGAAGTTTAACATGGGTTCCCTTGCGGCCCCGCACTACCGGTGCAAGAAGCTGGATCTTCTGGCGTTCCGGAAGCGTCATGATCTGATCCACCATCTGATCTACCGTCTGTTTGCGGATTTCCCTTCCACATTTGGGACAGTGCGGGATTCCCACACGGGCATACAGAAGTCGGAAATAATCGTAGATCTCCGTTACCGTACCCACTGTAGAACGGGGATTCCGGTTCGTTGACTTCTGATCAATGGAGATTGCCGGCGGAAGGCCCTCGATACTCTCCACATCCGGTTTCTCCATCTGTCCCAGGAACTGCCTCGCATAGGAAGAAAGTGACTCCATATAACGTCTCTGTCCCTCTGCATAAATGGTATCAAATGCAAGAGATGACTTACCGGAGCCGCTGAGTCCGGTAAGTACCACAAACTGGTCTCTGGGAATATCGACGCTAAGATTCTTAAGATTATTCTCATTGGCTCCGCGTATCCTGATAAAACGCTTCTTATCGTTTGCTTCTGCTGACATGAAAGCCTCCTACTCTGTCCGGTCATAAAAAATACTCCGGTATTCTTCTCAACAGCAGAATCTACCTCTCTTATTCCGCTGTAAAACTTCTGATTTTTTATCAGTATACTGCCAGAACATTCGTTCGTCAAGGTAAAAAAATCGACAAATTTTTCTACAGCAGAAAATCCGCCATCACTCCATTGCTCACATGGATTCCCTTTCTCGAAAGATATATCCTGTCTCCTTTTTGTTCCAGCATTCCGATCTCCAGATGTTTTTTCAGGACCTCTCCGTAAACGTTTTCCATATTTTTTCCGAAATATTCCGCAAACGCTTCCATTGAAACGCCCTCTGTCATCCGAAGCCCCAGAAACATAAACTCAGCCATCTCATCTGCCTCTGTAAGGCTTTCCATATTCTGGCGGATCTTATCCGGAAACGCACTGTTTCCAATATATTCCTTCATATCCGCAGTATTGGAAAAACGCATATGATCCAGAAGTGAAGACGCCCCAAGTCCCAGTCCCAGATAATCGATCCTCTGCCAGTATCCCTTATTATGGCGGCATTCCCGCCCGCCTTTCGCATAATTGGAGATCTCGTACTGATGAAACCCATATTCCTCCAGGATCCCTGCCGTATTCTCATACATACGGTACTCCGTATCCTCATCCGGCAATTTCAGCTTTCTCTCCCCGAAAGGAGTGCCTTCCTCAATGATCAGACTGTAGGCGGAAATATGTTCCGGCGAAAGCCCTGCCACCGTGCGGAGATTTTTTTCCCAGTCTGCATAGGTCTGTTCCGGAATGGCACTCATCAGATCGATATTGATGTTGGAAAAGCCTGCATCCCTTGCCATAAAAAAGCTCTCCTGAAACTCTTCCCACGTATGGATCCTTCCAAGGATCTTTAATTCCCGATTCTGCGGGGACTGAAGCCCCAGACTCAGTCGGTTGATCCCGTGTTCCAGATATATCTGAAGTTTTTCTTTATATAAAGTCCCCGGATTTGCTTCGATGGTGATCTCAGCATCCGGGGCCACAAAAAACTTATTTCTGATCTGATCCAGCATCTCTCCAACAAGAGACGGATCCGGCACGGAAGGTGTTCCTCCGCCGATAAAAACTGTGGTGATCTCCCTGTCCGAAAAATCCGGAACAGCGGCAATCTCCCTTTCCAGAGCCTGGAAATATTCACGCTGCCTCTCTTTTCCGGCAGGTCCGGAAAGGAAATCACAGTAATCGCATTTTTTTACACAAAACGGAATATGGATATAGAGCTCCAGCGGTTTTTTCGCCTCATTCTCCATCCATGGCTCCTTCCTCTCCACCACTACCTGATGTATCATTATCCTCATCGGAGCTTGTATCTTCACCGGCACTATCCGCATTATCCGTACTTCCGTCTGAAGCAGCCGGTGTCGGTGTCACGCCATCGATCCCCAATGCCTCGCTGCCGTTTTCTGCCAGGTACTCATTGACCATTGTCAGATTTCCATTGCTCGTCACTGCATCCGGATCTACAGTTTTCGGATCAGGAGTGGCAGTCGGTTCCGGCGCTGTACTGATTTTGATCACACTTTCCTCTTCTGCATTTTTCTTCTTTGAACCACATCCGGTAAGCAGAGCTCCTGTCATAGCCAGAAGTCCTGCTGCCAGAAACAGTTTTTTTATATTTTTTTTCAAAAAGTCATCTCCTATTTATCATCCAGCTTCAGGACACTCATAAATGCCTTCTGCGGGATCTCCACGTTACCTACCTGACGCATACGTTTCTTACCTTCCTTCTGTTTTTCCAGAAGCTTCTTCTTACGGGAGATATCTCCACCGTAACACTTGGCAAGTACGTCTTTACGCATGGCTCTTACCGTCTCTCTGGCAATGACCTTGCTTCCGATAGCTGCCTGGATCGGGATCTCAAAGAGCTGTCTCGGGATCTCGTCTTTCAGCTTCTCACACATCTTTCTTCCACGCTCGTAAGCAGTATCTGCATGCACGATAAAGGAAAGAGCATCCACTTCTTCTTTATTCACAAGGATATCCAGCTTCACAAGCTCACTTCTCTCATATCCGTCCAGTTCGTAATCCAGGGATGCATAACCTCTGGAACGTGATTTCAGTGCATCAAAGAAATCATAAATGATCTCGTTCAGCGGCAGTCTGTATTTCAGGAGTGCACGGGTTTCTTCCATATATTCCATGCCTTCATACTGACCACGTCTCTCCTGGCAGAGATCCATGATCGCACCAATGAACTCTGTGGTTACCATGATCTCCGCCTTCACCATAGGCTCTTCCATGTATTCGATCTCTGAAGGATCCGGAAGGTTGGTGGGATTTGTCAGCTCGATGATCTCACCATTGGTTTTATAGACCTTATAGATAACACTCGGTGCTGTAGTTACAAGATCCAGGTTATACTCTCTCTCCAGACGTTCCTGGATGATCTCCAGATGAAGAAGTCCTAGGAAGCCGCAGCGGAACCCAAATCCAAGGGCGACCGATGTCTCCGGTTCATAATAAAGGGAAGCATCGTTGAGCTGAAGCTTCTCCAGCGCGTCACGGAGATCACCGTACTTGGCACCATCTGCCGGATAAAGGCCACAATAAACCATAGGGTTTACCTTCTTATATCCCGGAAGTGCCTCTGCACAGGGGGTGTCCGCATCCGTTACCGTATCACCCACGCGGGTATCACGGACATTCTTGATGCTGGCTGTGATATATCCGACCATACCTGCTGTCAGCTCGTCACACGGGATAAACTGACCCGCTCCAAAATATCCAACCTCCACAACCTCCGTGGTGAATCCGGTCGCCATCATATGGATCCTCGTGCCCTTTTTCACACGTCCGTCCTTCACTCTGCAAAATACGATAACACCCTTATAAGGGTCATAAACAGAGTCGAAGATCAGAGCCTTCAGAGGTGCATCCACATCCCCCGCCGGCGCCGGGACCTTATTGACGATCTGCTCCAGGACCTGGTCTACATTCAGTCCTGTTTTTGCGGAGATCTGCGGTGCATCCTGCGCTTCGATTCCGATCACATCCTCGATCTCATTGATAACACGCTCCGGATCCGCACTTGGAAGGTCGATCTTATTGATCACCGGAACCACATCCAGATCATGGTCCAGTGCCATATATACATTGGCAAGTGTCTGAGCTTCGATTCCCTGTGCTGCATCCACAACAAGGATCGCTCCGTCACAGGCAGCAAGGCTTCGGGAAACTTCATAGTTAAAGTCCACATGTCCCGGGGTATCGATCAGGTTAAAAATATACTCATTTCCGTCCTTGGCTTTGTATACAATACGAACCGCCTGGGATTTGATGGTGATTCCTCGTTCTCTCTCAAGGTCCATGTTATCCAGAACCTGGGCCTGCATTTCCCTCTCGGTAAGAAGTCCCGTCATCTCGATGATACGGTCCGCAAGTGTTGACTTGCCATGGTCGATATGTGCAATGATACAAAAATTCCGAATTTTACTCTGGTCTATCATTCAGGAAGTCCTCCTTAAATTTCTCTCGTATAAAGCGTTTAGAACGCATATTTTTCCATACTGCTCTTTATCATATCATATTTCAGCCTTCTTTGTCACTGCCTTTCAGAACTCTGTTTAAGATATCTGCAAATGGTTCCATGGCATTTCGGACTTCCTCTACGGTATTTGTCTGTGCTCCGGCCTCCAGAAGCAGGGCCCGTGGCTTAAGATGCAGATTATAGCGAAGACCTGCCAGATAGATCCCCCGGTAAAGATCGGGGTAATACTGTGCCGCCTGATATTCCAGCTGAAAGGAAAATGCCAGATTCTCTTCTATGTAAGGATTGGGCAGATAACTCACTGCCCCCTGACTGACTGTATAGCTTAATCCATTATAAAAAAGTAGCTGAGCAGTAGGTTTTCCATTCACCTGCGTTACCAGATGACGCTCATCCGGCACACCATCTCTGTGAAGGTCGATCACAACCTCAATGGTGGGATTTTCTTCCAGCACTTTTTCTATGGATGCCCTGGCATAATCATAAGCCTTGCTCCTGTCCAGTGTTCCTCCCATCATATCAAAGGCAT
Organism: Ruminococcus sp. AM26-12LB; assembly: GCF_003480785.1. NCBI lineage: Bacteria > Bacillati > Bacillota > Clostridia > Eubacteriales > Oscillospiraceae > Ruminococcus > Ruminococcus sp. AM26-12LB. The sequence goes on from NZ_QUJX01000011.1 coordinate 83,963, forward strand.
CTGTTATATGAATGACCTGGTATCCATATGTTTTTTCCAGAAGTTCAGTAAGATGATCTCCCACTCCTACGATGGTGTCCTCAGTCTGTCCTTCTCTTGAATCTGCAAAAGCCTCCTGGGAATGGGTATGATAGATCAGAATCTGGGGTACCGATGAATCCTTTTTAACGGACAGATCCTCCTTCAGAAAACGGGGCGCACTGATCTGCTGCGCATTCGTTTCCGTATTGGAATCCAATATAAAAAACTGATTCATCACATAGTCAAAATCTGCCAGTTTCGCCTGAGACAAGTCAATCTGCGGATGTGGCAGTGCCACAGTCTCCTGTTCCTTCGCAGTATTTTCACCGGATCGGTTCTCCTCTGACGCTGGAGGCTCCGGTTCTGTGTTCCCCGGCTCCGTAGCTTCCTGTTCTGAACCTCCCGGCTCTGTAATTTCTGGCTCTGCAACTTCCTGTTCTGCATTTCCCTTAACAGTCTCCTTTTCATTTTTTTTGCCGTCAGGAGATTTTTTCTCTGCCTCTTCCGCTTCTTTCTTTTGGATTTCTTTTTTCTTTTGAAGCTCTTCTTTCTTCTGAAGGGCTTCTTTCTTCTCCACTTCTTCCGCCTCGGCCATCAACAGCGTCTCCTGCTCTTTTCGGTTCTCTGCTTCCACTTCTTCACCCAGATGCTCTGCGTTTTTTTCCTGCAAAAGCATCTCTGTTTCCCGGTCTCTGCCATTTTCCTTCTGCAGAGCTTTCTTTTCCAGAAAGCAATACAGCGGCAGCTGTCTGTAGATCTCACCATGCCTGAAAAAATCTCCCGGAAGGACAGCCACCACCCCCAGGAAGATCAGGCTCAAAACCACGCAGAAAGCCCTCTGGATATTCGTCACCAACGATCACCTCTTATGGTATTTTATGACCTGTCCTCTTCGATTAGACTATCGGAAAAAGCCAGATTCAGTCCCTCGGAAATGGTAAAGCTTAAATATCGTACCGTTTCATCCACATCCTTTGGTGTTACAAACATGGTGTAAAGCTTCGGTGAGATCATTTCTTCCAGAAACTCCTTCTGCTTATCTTCCTCCAGCGCCTCCAGAAGCTCTGCCATGGAATCATGGACAATAGTAGCCGCATCCACCACAGTCGGAACACCGATCCCGATCACACGGACCGAAAGATTTTCTTCATTCAGGCCTTCCCTGTGATTCCCCACGCCGGAGCCCGGACTGATCCCGGTATCCGTGATCTGGATCGTCCGGTTAAGTCTTGTCGTACTTCTGGCCGCCAGCGCATCTACGGCGATCACCAAATCCGGCTTTGTCTCAGAAACAACACCCCGAACAATTTCCAGAGTTTCCATTCCGGTCTGTGCCATCACACCCGGAACGATCCCGCTGATCTGATGCATTTTCATATGTTCATTGCTCTTCAGCCCATATTCCCGGATCACATGCCTTGTCATATGAAGATTGGAAACTGCACGAGGGCCAAGGGAATCCGCAGTAATCTCCTGATTTCCAAGGCCTACCACCAGGATCGACTGCTGCCGTCCGAGATCGATCAGCTCCCTCAAATGATGTGCCACCTCTTCCGAGATCTCCCTGTGATAATCCTCATCCGGAACGGAAAGATCCGGTGCCTCAATGGTAATATAGGTCCCCTGTGGTTTTCCCATGGTCCTGGCTCCATTTTCCGTTGTGATCCGCACTACGGTAGTCCGAACATCCTTTTCCTCATCGTATCTTTCCCTGATCTCTACTCCACGTACTTCTACGTTTTCCGCCTGAAAGCGTTCCGTTGCTTCCAGCGCCAGGTCTGTTCTGATTCTGCTCCTTCCAGCCATACTCTCATCCTCTTTTTCTGTAAGATTGCAAAGACTTTTTCGCTGCTGCCTGCAGCTTTTCCGGTGTTTTCCCTTTTATTATTTCCCCTTTTTCCCATAAATATGTATCATTTCCCCTTTTCCACACAGCATCTGGTATTTTTTGCATATTTTTTTGGAATTTTTGCGAAAAACATCTTGACATTCCTGTGCACGTATAATAATATATATAAGCATGTTTCATAGGAGCGCCCGTGTCTGTTCCTGTGAATGTAATTTAATATTATATTTTTAAGGAATCGGAGGTGTACGAATTGGCTAACATTAAATCCGCAAAGAAGAGAATCTTAGTTAACAGCACTAAGGCTGCAAGAAACAAAGCAATCCGTTCTGCAGTTAAGACTTCCATCAAGAAAGTTGAGACAGCAGTTGAGAATAAGGATAAGGCAGCTGCAGAGGTTGCTCTTAAGGACGCAATCTCCACAATCAGCAAAGCTACATCCAAGGGCGTTTATCACAAAAATAACTGCGCCAGAAAGATTTCCCGTCTTTCCAAAGCTGTCAACAGCATTGCGTAATAGACCACGGAATATTTTAGTTATAAGCTTATAAGTAAAAGGAAAGACAGTCGAACCGTCAGCGACTGTCTTTTTTGTATATAGATTTCTGTTTTGTATATAGATTTCTGCATTGACCAAAAGGAGTTTTTTATGATATCCCATCCCTTTCCCTACCGCATTATCCGCAGCAGTCGGAAAACCCTGGCGATCCAGGTCAGCGTTTCCGGTCAGGTAACTGTCCGCGCTCCACACACAATGCCAGATTCCACCATCCATCGTTTTCTCTCCCAGAAAGAAAGCTGGATCCTGAAGCACCTTTCCCACGCCGCCTCCAGGCCGGCACAGCCCCAGGCTGAAAACCCGCCTCTTTCGGAATTCCGCCGCAGTTATTATATGGAATCCGCCAGAAAAATATTCAAAAGAAAAGCCGCAGCCTACGCCAGAAAAATGGGCGTAACCTACGGCCGTATCACGATCCGGGAACAAAAAACCCGCTGGGGAAGCTGCACCAGCGAAGGAAACCTGAACTTCAACTGGCGGCTGATCTTCGCCCCGGAAAAAGTCCTGGATTATGTTGTAGTACACGAACTTTCCCACAGAAAAGAAATGAATCATTCCCCTGCCTTTTATGCAGTGGTGGCATCTGTGATGCCGGAGTATAAAGCCTGCGAAAAATGGCTCAGGGACAACGGAGCGACCCTGTGGCAGAACCCGTCTCCGTAAAACTCAGGCTCTCACTGCTCTCGCCGAGCTGTACTTCACGATCAGAAGCTCCACGCTGAGCACATCTCCAAGTGTACCTGTCTTTACCGCCTCTTCCGCATCCACAAAATCCCGCACAGCATTCTCCAGCTCTTCCACAGTGTAGGATCTGGCACAGGATGCCAGGTTCCGCACAACAAAAGAGGGTACTCCCAGTTTGGAAGCGATCTCGGTTTGAGAAAGACCCTCCTGTGACATTTTCTTGGTCAGGCAGATCTGACGAAACTGTTTCGCCAGAAGAAACAATATCCGCATCGGCGGTTCCCGAAGAGCCAGAAGGTCATAGTACAGATCCAGGGCCCGCTTCTGGTTCTTCTCCGTCACCGCACGCACCATATCAAAGATCTTATTGGTTGTCTGCGTGGTACAGACAGCCTGGATATCTGCAGCCGTCACAACATCTCTTCCGACCGTATAGGAGATCAGCTTTTCCAGCTCCATCCTTATATTACCCATATCTGTTCCCGTCATGGTCAGCAGAAGCTCCACATCTCTCTGGGTGATCCTGCGGCCATTTTTTCCAAGGATCCCTGCTGCCCACCGCATAAGAGTCTTTTCATCCTGCTGTTTAAATTCCCCGATGCTGCCGCAGGCTTTTACCGCCTTGTACATACGGCTTCTTTTATCTACTTCAGACTCGCAGAACACCAGATACAGATAATCAGGCAGAGCTTTCATATAATCTGCCAGTTCCTCGCATTTGTTCTTAAAGAATCCCGTATCCTCAAGAAGGACTACTCTTCGCTCTGCAAAAAAAGGCATGGTATCACAAAGACTCAAAAGCTCCCGGACATCGATCCCCTTCCCCTCATATCTGGTAAAATTCATGGTATCATCGTCCGGGTTCAGAGCCTTCACCAGATTTCTTTTATATTGCTGTTTCAGATAGGCTTCCTCACCGTAAAGGAGATATGCCTGCTTAAATTTTCCTGTTTTAATATCTTCCTGAATATTCTTCAATCTCTGTACCCCTGTCTGATTTTCTCTGTAATCCAGTTTATACGACAACTGCCGGAAATGCAACACCCAAGCAAAAATTTGACTTTCCACCGGATTCATGCTACTGTAAACAGGTACATATTCCGGCAGATCCGTTCTGTCAGCGAAATATGTGGAAGGGAGTGTTCCATTATGGAAAAAAGAAGAAACAGCAGAACAAGCAACCTGAAGAGCGCAACCACCAAGGCCAAAGCTACCGTGAAATCAACTGTAGAAAAGATTGAAAAAACACCTGCAGCTGAAAAAACCGTTAAAGCAGTCAAAAAGGCAACAGAGACTGTAGCAGCCAAGGCACCAGAAGTAGTAGAAGAAGTTAAGAACACTGTAAAAAATCATAAGATCAGCGGCATCACACTTGAAATTTTTGAGACATCCATCACAGTTGCCGACCTTGAGGCAGCTGTTAAGAAAGATGCAGAAGCAAAGGGCCTGAAAGGCAAAGAGCTCCACATCTATGTAAATGCAGAAGAAAGAGCAGCTTACTACACTGCTGACGGAGCGGGTTCCGACGATTACAGGATCGATCTGACCACTCTGTAAGCTCCGGCGGATCTGTTCCGCGATCGCTTATATGCCGGTCTGTCTGTGACATTCCGGAAACGCAAAAAAGCCATGCACAGGACATTTTCATCCGGTCCCGCTGCATGACTTTTCTTTTTTATCTTTTACTGGATCTTTTTGATCCAGTCTCTAGAGCAGCCTACTGCAGCTCTCCAGCCTTTTACCATGGCATTTCGCTTCTCGTCATCGATCTCCGTGCGGAAAATACGTTCCACATCACGACTTTCCAGTACTGCCTCCTTGCTTTCCCAGAATCCCACAGCAAGACCTGCCAGATATGCGGCACCAAGAGCAGTTGTCTCAATACATTCCGGACGTTCTACAGCCACATTACTGATATTGGCCTGGATCTGCAGGAGAAGATTGTTTGCACTTGCTCCGCCGTCTACACGAAGAACTGCAAGGTCACTTCCTGCATCTTCCTTCATAACCTCCAGCACATCATTGACCTGATATGCAAGTGATTCCAAAGTCGCACGCACAATATGATACTTATTTACACCACGGGTCAGCCCCACGATCGTGCCGCGGGCATACTGATCCCAGTAGGGAGCTCCAAGTCCCGTAAACGCAGGCACGACGTAGCAGCCGTTTGCATCCGGTACCTTTCCCGCAAAATACTCGGTATCCGATGCGGAATCCACCAGATGAAGCTCATCACGAAGCCACTGGATCGCAGCACCAGCCACAAATACGGATCCCTCCAGAACATAAGTGATCTCTCCGTTAAGTCCCCATCCGATGGTTGTAACCAGCCCGTTATTGGAAAATACCGGTTTATCTCCTGCATTCATCAGAAGAAAGCCACCGGTTCCATATGTATTCTTGGTTTCACCTTTCTCAAAGCAGGCCTGTCCGAACAGCGCCGCCTGCTGGTCCCCGGCAGCACCGGCTACCGGGATCCTTCCACCGAAAAAGGATGGATCTGTCTCACCATAAATCTCACTGGACTCTTTTACCTGCGGGAGCATGCATTTCGGAATATCAAGCTCCTCCAGGATCTCATCATCCCACTCCAGTGTATTGATATTGAACATCATCGTTCTGGATGCATTGGAATAATCTGTTACATGAACAGCTCCCTTGGTCAGCTTCCAGATCAGCCAGGTCTCCACGGTACCAAACAGAAGCTCACCCTTCTCTGCTCTTTCGCGGGCACCCTCCACATTATCCAGGATCCATTTTACCTTGGTGGCAGAAAAATACGCATCGATAACAAGTCCTGTTTTCTGACGGAATTTTTCTTCCAGTCCCTTTGCTTTCAGGCTGTCGCAGTATTCTGAGGTTCTCCTGCACTGCCATACGATGGCATGATAAACCGGCTGTCCCGTATTCTTATCCCAGACAATGGTGGTCTCTCTCTGATTGGTGATACCGATCGCCGCAATATCCTCTGCCGTTGCCTCAATCTGGTTCATAGCCTCTCTGGCAACAGAAAGCTGTGTGGACCAGATCTCACCTGCATCATGCTCTACCCATCCTGGTTTTGGAAAATGCTGGATAAACTCCTTCTGCGCCACACTGCGGATCCTTCCGCTTTCATCAAAAAGAATACATCGGTTACTGGTCGTTCCGGAATCCAGCGCCATAACATATTTTGCCATATAAAAATCCTCCAATACATTTCTTGGCTGCGGCTCAATACCTCTGCAGCCTCATAATTCCCATACCTTCTGATTTGTAGTGGAAACCGCTGCTGCCCCCGCACCCAGGGCTCCCATCACATCCTCCTTATCGGAGATCAAACCGCCTGCGATCACAGGCACCTTGCTTGTTTTACATATCTGTTTAAGAATCTTCGGCATCAACCCTGGCAGAACCTCTACCACATCCGGCAGCTGCTCATGCTGATTTCCCAGATTCTCAATGTTCTTGATCGCCATGGAATCAATAAGGAAAAAACGCAGAACTGTATACATTCCAAGCTTCTTCGCCCTGTTGATCATGGATGCTTTTGTTGAAATGATCCCATCTGCATGGATATTTTTACAAATATAATCCACAGAAACCTCTTTTGAGCTTAAACCTGTGATCAGGTCTATATGTGCCATCGCGATCTTCCCCGCCTGGTGGATCCGCTCCACAATTCCCCCAATAGAACGGATATCTCCATACAGGATAAAGATCACGGTAAGCTCCTCCCTGCCCAAACAGTTCTGAAGCCCCTGCTCATCCTTTACAGCCGCTATGATCGGGTTCGCCTCGATCGCGTCCAGAAATTCTTTGTTCATCTTCTCTCTTCCTCCGCAATGTTCACACAATATCATTTTATCTCCGCGCATTATTTGAAGATATTATTCTTATTGTATCAGTTTATTGCTTCAAAGACCAGACGCATTTGCCAAATATATTTGTTTTATTTCCGGCTGTATTACAATTCTCAGACAATCTTCTTCTCTGGTAAAAGAAGGGAAGCCCCTATGGACTTCCCTTCTGCAGATACATTATTTCTCAAACGGGAATTTGAACTGTGTAAGTCCGAATTCATCGCGAAGTCCGATAAACTCTTTCTGAACTGCCTCTGTCACCGGAACTCCCTTATCCTTACGATACATCCATACATCATATTCCTTCTCGCCTGCTGTGTAGATACGTTCCTGTCCAGGAGCCTTCTCGGAGCCTCTCAGGTCTCTCAGGATATCACCGCATGTTTTCTTGAATGCCTCTGCACCCATAAATGCCTCTGTGTCGATAGCAATAAAGAAATGTCCAAGATGATATGGACGGATCTTTCCTTCCTCATCCTTACCATCCAGAGCTTTCAGGAAGAGACCGGACTGAAGAGCAGCGGAAAGGATCTCAACAACAGTAGAGTATCCGTATCCCTTATATCCTCCGGTTGTCTCACCAAATCCACCGAGAGGAGCAAGTGCTGCCTGCTGGCTTCTGATCTTCTTAAGGATCTCCGCACTGTCTGTAAGCTCCTCTCCTTCTCTGGAAATAACAAGACCCTTAGGAGTATCATGGTTGATACGTGCGTAGTATTCGATCTTGCCATTCTGGATAACAGATGTTGCACAGTCCAGTGTAAACGGGAACGGCTCATCTGTAGGCATACTAAATGTCAGTGGGTTGGTTCCAAGCATATTCTCAACACCAAATGTCGGTGCAACAGATGGTCTTGCGTTGGTACCGCTGATACCGATCATATTCTCTTTTGCTGCGAGACCTGTCCAGTATCCTGCGATTCCATAATGGGAAGAGTTACGGACTGCAACCATACCCATGCCGTATTTATGTGCTTTTTCAATACACATGTCCATAGCCTTCTTGCTGGCTACCATTCCCATACCATCGTTGGCATCGAGAACTGCAGTTGTTGGTGTCTCTTTAAGGATATCGATTTTTGTTACAGGATTTAAGATTCCGGATTTGATACGGTCGATATAGATCGGTTTAAAGCGGTTGCAGCCATGGCTCTCAATTCCACGTCTGTCACTTTCCAGAAGTACATCAGCGCAAAGTCTTGCATCCTCCGTCGGAACTCCCATTTTCTCAAATACTGCAGTCATAAAATCGTCTGCAAGCTGCCAGGAAATAAAAGGTCTTGTTTCTTTCTCCATTGTAAAAATCCTCCATATACATTATTATAGTTTTTTTATTTTGCTTATATAGATCTGCAGCAGGACCCCCTCCTGCCGGAGATTTCAAATTTAGCCTGCCTCCTGTATGTACCTTACAGAAAGCATCTTTGCATTACAGTTTCAATCCTCGTCTGCCACTGCTCTTCCTCTGTCCGGATAATTGGTAATGATGGAGTTTACTCCCCATTTCTTCATCCTTCTCATATCCTCTTCCTCGTTTACAGTCCAGACATTCACCCCGATCCCGTTCTGGGAACAGCTGCGTACATGTTCTTCCTTCAGGTATTCCAGATTCGGATGATAATACTGCACATCACAGGTTCTTGCATAAACCCCTGCATTATCCACATATTTCTCTACCAGAAAGCCTCCTGCAATAGTCTCATCACTCTGTCTGCACAATACAATGGATGCGTTATTGAAAGAGGAAAGGATGATCCGATCCTCCAGACCATATTCGCAGATCATATCAATGACCTTCTCTTCCATACCACCATAATAATAAACACTGTTCTTCAGCTCGATGTTTGTAATCAGATCTTCCTCCTCTGCCATCCACTCCAAATACTCTCTCAGAGTCGGAATCTGAAGCCTGCCGAATTTTCCGGCAAACTTATCCGGATAACTGCAATCCAGTTTACACAGCTCAGCATATGTAAGATCATAGATATATCCGTTTCCATCTGTGGTACGGTCAACCTTCTCATCGTGCATGATCACCGGAACCAGATCCTTGGTCAGCTGCACATCAAGCTCGATTCCCTCGCAGCCAGCCTCCACAGCCTTCTGAAACGCCAGCATTGTATTCTCCGGATATTCTCCGCTGAAACCACGATGTCCAAATACTTTCATTCTAATCATCCTCCATTCAATGCATTACATCGTTATGAGCATTTTTGCTAATTCATATTTCTGATTATATCATAACGTTTATTTATTTTCAACATTTTTTATCGATTCTTATATATTTTTTTGTTATTTTTTAATTAATTATTCTTTTAAGCACTAATACTTTTTGTGCATTTTGTATATTTTATTTCATGACAAACAAAGCGATAAAAAAGCCTTTTCAGGTTTATTTTATTCGCTTTGTCTGCCGGAGGGCTGACATATTATAAGCATACAGATTGCCATATATCCTTTGCAGATCACTGTATGATCTGCTTCACATTTCCTGTAGCCACGATATCCACGCCTGTGCCTGCTACATTCTCCAGGATCACGTCCCCGATCTGAACCGGCGCTTCCACACATACATCCCGCAGCGTTTCCACACAGTCAAAAATCTTTCCTTTCGGAATATCCTGTGCTGTCTTTACTGACACCACCGGCATGCTTCCATTCTTCACACGCACGGTCGTTGTCACGATCCTGGTCGGATCTGTCACTTCCTTCACTGCATATTCCGCACCTTTTTTACAGGTATTTCCTGTGACGGAAATGATCTCTTTTCCATCCATTTCCACCAGAAGGGCGCATCCCATAGGACATCCGATACAAGTAAGATTTCTTTTTTCCATTTTCATCACTCCTCCACCTGGATCACAAGTTCATGTTTATCCTGTTTCTGTTTTCCTTCCAGAATGGAAAGAAGCTGCTCTTTTTTCAATTTGATCTGTTCCATCTCTCCGGGTGCTGCCACCTGTTTTTTTCTGGAAAAGATCCGTTCTCCATCCAGATATGCACGGATGTAACAATTTTTATATACATTTCCCACACGGAAGCGGACCAGCTGCTCCTCCGCCATATGACCGATACGGATCTCAGACGGCACTGTATAGCGGACTCCGTTTTGGGGCGAAAGCGTGATTTTTATCTCTTCCGGTATTTTGTCCTCTCCATTGTTGTTTATATAGAGAGCCGCATTTCTTCCTGCATTGCCGGCTTCCTCCGAAACAAAATCCACCAGATCATGAACATGAAGAACATTTCCGCAGGCAAAAATACCTTCTACATTTGTCTCCAGACTTTCGTTTACCACCGGTCCAGAAGTCACATTACTCAGCTTCACACCTGCCTGTCCGGAAAGCTCATTCTCCGGGATCAGACCAACAGAAAGAAGAAGCGTATCGCATTCAAAAAATTCCTCTGTACCGGGAATCGGGCGTCTGTTTTCGTCTACCTCTGCAAGAGTGATTCCTTCCACACGTTCTTTTCCTTTTATGTCAACCACTGTATGGCTAAGCTTCAACGGGATTCCAAAGTCATCCAGGCACTGCACGATATTTCGCTTCAGGCCTCCGGAATATGGCATCAATTCTGCCACTGCCTTAACCTCTGCACCTTCCAGCGTCATACGTCTAGCCATGATCAGTCCGATATCACCGGATCCCAGGATCACTACTTTTTTTCCCGGCATAAATCCTTCCATGTTTACAAGGCGCTGTGCTGTTCCTGCTGAATAAATGCCTGCCGGTCGATATCCCGGAATGTTCAGTGCACCTCGCGGTCTCTCTCTGCAGCCCATGGCAAGGATCACAGCTTTTGCCCGGATCTGATACATTCCCTCCTGGCGGCTCATGGCAGTGATCACCTTATCCTGGCTGATATCCATGACCATGGTGTTCAGCCGGTACTCGATCTGCTGCTCTTTTACCATCCGGATAAAACGTGCCGCATATTCCGGTCCTGTCAGCTCCTCCTGAAATGTATGAAGGCCAAATCCATTATGGATACACTGATTCAGGATCCCGCCCAGTTCCTTATCACGTTCCAGGATCAGGATACTCTCTGCTCCCTCTTTCTTTGCAGCCAGGGCTGCTGCCAGTCCTGCAGGGCCTCCGCCTATGATCACGATATCTCTCTTCACCATAATCTTATCATTCATGGTTCTCGCCCTCCTCTGCAATTTTCTTGTTGATTCCTTCGATCAGTCTGGAAGCTCCGCCTGTTTTTGTGATCTCCTCCATGGAAATGCCAAGCTCTCGGCTGAGGATTTCCATTGTTCTGGGAGAGCAGAAGCCTGACTGACATCTTCCCATTCCTGCTCTTGTACGACGTTTTACTCCGTCCAGGGATTTCGCTCCAAGCGGTCTTCGGATCGCATCCAGGATCTCTCCCTCAGAGATCATCTCACATCTGCAGATGATATTTCCATATTCCGGTGATCTTTTGATCAGCTCATTTCTTTCTTCCAGAGAAAGCTCTGACGGATCCAGGATCCCTTTTCTCACCGGATCAAAATCCGGATTTACTTCCGGATGTAATTTTTCTTTTACGATGTCAGCAACCATACAGCCAATGGCCGGTGAGCTGGTAAGTCCCGGGGATGCGATTCCTGCACAATCGATAAATCCAGGAGCATCCTCCACCTCTTCGATCACAAAATCCATACCGTCCTCGATAGCTCGAAGCCCTGCAAAGCTTGTGATCACCTTTCGCATCGGAATATCCTTTACTGTTTTCCGGGATTTGGCACTTACTTCCTCCATCCCCTCTGATGTAGTCGCTGTTTCCTCCCGATCCTCCAAATCCGTAGCTGTAGGCCCGATCAGAAGATTACCGTGAACAGTCTGTGTTACCAGAACTCCTTTTCCGTTCTTATTTGGAAGTGCAAAGATCGTATGATTCACATGTATTCCTGCACTTTTATCAAGAAGCATATACTCACCCTTACGAGGAGCGATATGCAGTTTTTTCTCACTTACCATATTATGAAAAACATCCGCATAGATCCCGGCAGCATTGACGATACAGCCTGTCTCAAGATCACCCTTTGAGGTTTCCACAACAAAACCTTTTTCCTGTTTCCGGATGTTCTTTACTTCTGTGTCAAATTTAAATTCCACACCATTGTTATATGCATTCTCTGCCATTGCAATGTTCAGCTCAAAGGGACAGACAATTCCGGCTGTCGGTGCATACAGCGCTGCCAGCACCTGATCAGACAGATTCGGCTCCATGGCAAGTGCCTCTTCTCTGTCAAGGATCCTCAGTCCCTCTACTCCGTTTTTCAGTCCTCTTTCACGCAGCTTATGCAGCATGGCGATTCCATTCTCAGTTGTACAGACAGTCAGTGAACCAGTCTGTTTAAAAGGAAAATCCAGTTCCTTCGAAAGCTGTCCCATCATATTGCTGCCCTTCACATTCAGTTCCGCCATAAGGCTTCCCGGTTCTGCATCATAACCGGAATGAGCGATTCCGCTGTTTGCCTTGGAAGTTCCACAGCATACATCCTCTTCTCGCTCCAGAACGCAGATTTTCAGCCGATATCTTGAAAGCTCTCTCGCCGCTGCCGCTCCGGAAACTCCTGCTCCGATAATGATCACATCATACATAGATCTGTTTCTCCTTTCCTGTTTGCGGATCTTCTGAACTGTCCCCGGCTTTCTCTGCGCCGGAAACAGCAGAATATCCGTTGCAACACAAGCATTGCCGTCCGCAGGTATATATTCTGCGAGGAGTACTGCTTACGAACAGCAATCTTTCAAGTGAATATGCCATTATTTTTATGCCGTAACCCTTTGTAACCCTTGTAATCCTTTTGAAACATTAACATTTGCGCATAAAAATAGCCGGCATAAAAACACACTTATCCATGTGTCTTCATGCCGGTCTCTGTTCTCAATGGCATTCTCTGTATTCAGCAAGCTGAATCAGATTCCTTCTTCACTTTGTATTCATTGTATCAGACTATTCTTCATATTTCAAGTGCATTTTTCGTAAAATACATCGTTTTTTCTTTAACATGCTCTTAACTTTCTCAAAAACATGATAAGTTTCATTGTATTCCCGATTCCCGATCATATTTCCTCCACAGAAATAACTCCTTCCTGCTGTCTTACCTCACGAAATACAGTATGGCGTGCTTTCCATTTGGCAGCCTCCATTGTTGCCTGGATCACCACACTCTGTGTTTTGGATCTCTTTTTGATGATAACTACGTTGGAGATCATGATGTCCTCTTCCCGGAGCTTCTTTATGACCATACTCATCTTGTCTTCATTTTCAAACTCCATATATACGTCATAGGTATTGGAATGCTCTTCCACATAAACCTCTATATATTTCGCATATTTGAACACCAGAATAAGCCCCAGCGTGGTAAAGATCGCACCGCTGTAAAAGCCGATTCCCACAGCAAGTCCGATACACGCAGAAGTCCAAAGACTGGCTGCTGTCGTAAGACCGGATACATGTCTCTGTCCGGTCACAATGATAGTTCCCACTCCAAGAAAACCAATCCCGCTGACAACCTGTGCGCCAAGTCGTGCAGTATCTCCGATTCCTGCCCCATTAGAATATACATGGATAAAATCGCCCGTCATCATAACCAGAGTTGCCCCCATACAGACGATCATATGTGTTTTTACACCTGCCACACGCTTCTTCATTCCACGATCAATACCGATCAGACATCCAAGAAACATCGCAAGAATCAGCCGAAACAGCGTCGATCCCATATTTAAAGTGTGCAAATAATCCGATATTGCATTACATGCTCCGAGAATTCCGCCCATAAATTTGCTCCTTTCCTGTTGTAACATTATTTTCTGCCGGTGATAACGCCAATCGCGCATCACTTCATTTTGCCTTGCACGAACGCCGCAGGCCACACTCACTCCATTCGAAAGCTGTCTAGTCAGCCGGACTCACTCCGTCCGTCTCACTACGCAGTTTTTCATATGATCCTATACCCCGGATATACATGATCTGTAGTCTCACAGCATGTAAAACAGCAGGGATACCGGCGCCCGGCGGCGGTATCCCTATCTGTTGCTCTATCTACTGATCAGAGGGCATTCTGATTATTTAATAGACTCGTTATAGTTCTCGATCGCTTTGTTTACAGAAGCTGCAAGCTGATCAACAGCGTCCTGAGTTGTAAGCTTGCCATCATATACCTGCGGCATGATCTCGTTGAATGTAAGACGGGCTTCTGTCTGTACACCTGAGAGAACACCTGCTGTATTGCAGTTTACAGGAGAATCCTTCAGCTGGTTGATAGCTGTCTCGAAGTTCGGGTTTTCTTTGAGGTAAGCCTTCATATCCTCTGTCTCATAAGCTTTCTCGTTGATCGCAAAGTATCCTGTACCCATGGACCATTTAGCCTGTACATCAGGAGTTGTGATGTACTCGATGAATTTCCATGCTGCATCTTCGTTAGCTTCGTTGCCTGTATCTGTAAGCCACAGGGATCCACCACCGATGATAACACCGCCTTCATCATTCTGCTCGATTCTCGGAAGATATCCTGTACCAACTTCGAACGGAGAAGAATCAACTGCATTTTTCAGGATAGCAGTAGACTCGATGATCATACCAACCTGTCCGGAGAAGAATGCTGTCTGAGTATCTGCTGTTGTTGTTCCGTAATCTTCGAAGCATCCGGAATCATACAGCTTTTTCCACATATCAAATACTTTTAGGCCACCGCCGTTGGAATCAAAATCAACAGCTGTAACTGCCTCTGTACGTCCATTGTCATTGTTTCCGTATGTTACGCCAAGTCCTGCAAGCTGCTGCTCAAAGAACCATCCGTAAATAGCCTGTGAATAACCAACCGGAGCTGCTCCGCTCTCTACGATCTTCTTGGCATCCTCAAGAACCTCATCATAAGTTGTCGGCGGAGTTTCAGGATCAAGTCCTGCTGCCTCAAATACGTCTTTGTTGTAATACAGCATAGGTGTGGATACGTTAAATGGCATTGAATACTGCTTGCCGTCTACGGTATAGTAACTGCTGATAACCCCCATAACAGAGCTCTTATCATAGCCTGTGCTTTCAAATTTGTCTTCTACAGGAATGACAGCACCACTGTCATACATGAACTTTGTTCCTACGTCATACATCTGGCAAACATCCGGAAGACCGGAGTCACTCTGCATAGCAGCTTTCAGTTTTGTGATGGTATCATCATAGGTTCCCTGATACTCAGCTTTAACCTCGATCTCATCCTGGGATGCGTTGAAATCATCCACGATCTGCTGAAGCACCTCACCGTTTGTGCCGCCCATTGCATGCCAGAATGTAAGTGTTGTTTTCTCAGCTGCACTTACTGAGCACGGAGCTGCCAGAGATGCAGCCATGATTCCTCCTAAAAGAATCGCCATCCATTTTTTGTTGTTCATATAGAAACCCTCCTTTTATAATGGTCCGACCCGCCCCAATACAGGTCGGACAAATTAACATTTTTGCTACTTGCTCTTATGTGATTGGATCAACCCTTAACAGCACCTGCTGTCAGACCACTGATCATCTGCTTCTGACCAATGATAAATACAAGGATCGACGGAATCAGGATAACCATAGCACCAGCCATAACCGGTCGGAAGTCTGTTGCCTCAGCCCCCTGAAGCATACCAAGACCGATCTGAACCGTTCTCATATTTACACTGTCTGTTACAAGCAGTGGCCACAGATAGTAGTTCCAGCTCTGAAGGAATACATAGATGATCAGAGCACCCAGTGATGGTTTGATAAGCGGAACACCGATGGTATATAAGAACTTGAAATTTGTACATCCGTCAATCTCTGCCGCCTCATGGATCTCCTTCGGCAGTGTCAGGAATGCCTGACGCATGTTGAATACCGCAAAAGCTGCTGCTGCATTAGGAAGGATCAGCGCTGCGTATGTATTACGGATACCCCAGTCAGCAATAGTCAGGTAGTTTGCGATGATGATCGCCTGGCTCGGGATCATCATGGTTGCCAGCATAATATAGAACAGGACCTTTTTGCCTTTGAACTCCATCATTGCAAAAGCATATGCTGCAAGAGCACCTGTAACGACCTGAGCAAATGTGATAACACCGGATACGATCAGTGAGTTCTTAATGAAGGTAAAGAACGGTGCAAGCTGAAATGCTCTTGTGTAGTTCTCGATAGTCAGATGGGACGGCCAGAACTTTCCGCCGTAGATCTCCTTCAGATCCATCATACTAACATTGAAACAGTAGATAACAGGAACAATAATAATAATTGCAAAAATAATATTCAGCGCATACATCGCCACTTTTACATATGGTTTTTCTTTCATCAGTAGGTCACCTTCTTTTCCAGTCTAAACTGCAGTGCAGTCAGGATGATCAAAATAACAAACAGAATTACGGATTCTGAACAGGCCACACCGAAACGGCTGTTGATAAATGCCTCCTGGTAAATCTCATACACGATAACGTTGGTACTCTCTGCCGGTCCGCCCTGGGTCATCATCTTGAACTCTGCGTATGCCTGTACGGAGTTGATGACATTGATGATGAGAAGGAAGAACAGTGTCGGAGAGATTGACGGAATCGTTACATGACGGTGCTTCTGGAAGAAATTCGCTCCATCCAGGGCAACGCTCTCATAAAGCTCAGCCGGTACACTCTGGATCGCTGCAGTAAGGTAAATGAAATTCATACCGATCGCCATCCATACACTAACGATCGTAACTGCGATCAGTGCATATTTCTTATCTGTCAGCCATCCGATATGAGTTCCGAGAGCCCTGTTCAGGATACCCAGAGAGCTGTGGAAAATAAACATGAACACTACAGATGCCGCTGCTGCGGAAATAGCCATCGGAAGTGCATATACAGTACGGAAAAATCCCTTTGCCCTGATCTTCTCTGTACTGATGATCGCCAGTATAAAACCGAGCACAATAGAAAGGATAACTCGCATAACAGAAAATTTCAGTGTTGTCACCAAACTGTTAAGGAACGTTCCATCTGTAAAAATATTCGTATAGTTGTCAAGTCCTACATACTGTGCCACCTGACCAAGAGGTGTGGTTCTGGCAAAGCTCAGCTGGATCGTCTTAACGAACGGCCAGAATACAAACAGTATAAAAAGGATCATTACAGGAACCAGATAGAGATAAGGCTCCACTGTCCTGAAAAAAGATTTTTTACTTTTCATTGTATATCACCTGCTTTTCATAAATTTACGTACTACCGATCAGCTGCATCATCACGATATCTCTGTCCTCCTGACAGTGCTGATCATGTTGCTCATTACACATTCTGCTGAAAAACATTTCCGTTATATCTTCCAGCAATTACCCCAATACATTAAGCAAAACTCTCATTTACGTTCTGCTGTCAAAAATGCCCTCTCACTACCCTCCTTTGTATTTGCGCATTTGTTATCTTTACCAACTTTTTACCAAATGATAACATATTCCTTGCATATAATCAACAGTTATTTCCCTATTTTTCAATATTTCTTTATTTATTTTAGACAATTATTATTTGATAATAATTATTTTTTTATCTATTTTATACAATTTATCGTACCCCAATAAGGCAATCCATTCTGATCACCTTCCATAAAAAACAGATAAAAAAATCGGCAGAAAATAACACATCCTTCGATGTATATCTTCTGCCGTTCTCTCTTCTCAATGGCATCATCTGTTTTTATACAAAACAGACACAATCTCAACTTGTTAACCCAGATTATACAGTAAAATCCACTATAAATCAAGACCAAACACATATTTTTTATGCAAATCTTATAAATACTTTTTTCACAAGCAATCCATTTCATTACGCGGAAATTGTCTTTAATTCACAGCTATTGTGGAACACTTATACTTTTTTCTTCCTGTACCAGGATATTAAATACAAAACTATACCAAAAATTATCAAAAATGGAGCAACTGCCACCAAAACAGTTGTTAAAAGTATCACAATTAACGCTGCAATAGCGATCACGATTGCCTTTCCATACCATGTGCTCAGATCCAGTTTAAAGCTTCTTGCCTTTCCGGCACTGCTCTCCGTCCCATTATCCGCATAATCATCTGCACCATAGCTCTCTTCAGAATAACCAGACTCATCATAAACAGCTGCACTGTCATCTGTATCGATCAAAGTCTTGGCGATCAGCCTGGGATCCCCCAGTTCTGCCAGAACATCTGATTCACTTCGACCGTTCCGGACCTGAGACTGAATGTAATCCTCATAATACCGCACATGAGCCGCAGCTCTCCCCTGGGTCATCTGTCCGGACAGCTGCCCCCGTAAAACCTCAAGAAACTCTCTTCTGCTCATAAATATGTCAAACCTTTCTTATGAAATATAATGAAAAAACAAAACTCAAAACAACTCCAGAAACCTCACCTTGAAAACTTCTGCAAATTCTTTTTTATTACTCTCTTAAAATTTTTCTCATTATACCATAACCCATAAATTTAAATCAGAAACAAATCATAAAATTTTGATTAAAAAATAAAAAATCATAGTACAGCGCAAAGGGCGGTTCATTTCCGGATGCCGCCAAAGCCGCATTCGGAAACGAATCGCCCTCCATGACGTTCGTTATGCCATCAAAAATCACTCAACATGAACAGCCCCTGTACTCCTGATATTCATCGGATAGACATTTTCCCTTCCAACATACTGAGCCATATAGTCCACATACGCATCTGCGTTCTCGATCGGAAGCACGCACATGATAACTCCTGCAAAACCACCACCATGAACTCTGCAGATACCAGCACCGATCTTATTCAGAAACAGCTTGGTAAGCGCCAGACTCAACGTGATCTTCTGCTCCTTGCAATTCTGCAGAGAATAACAGTTCTGCAGCCACTCCCAGGAAGAATTACCGGACTCCTCAAGAAGACGCAGGAATCCCTCACCGTCTTTATTCTCAACAGCCTTCACAGCATCTGCAACACGTCTGTTCTCTTCATAAAAATGCATCGCACGAAGAACAGCACGGTCATTCGGAATATCCTTCACATGTGCCAGAAGATTCTCCATATTGGACTCACAGAGAAGCTCTACGCCCATAGCCTTCGCAGCCTCACGCATCTCCATAGGAATAGAGGAATATTCCTCACTGAGATCTGCATGGCCCTTACCGGTATTTACGATCACAAGTCTGCAGCCCATATCCTCAAAGGAAAATGCGATCTTCTCACAGCTGATATTCTCTTTATCAGAGAAATCCAGAAGGATCGGGCCGCCGGCAGCACAAGCCATCTGGTCCATCAGACCGGAAGCCTTTTTCCAGTAAACATTCTCAGCATACTGACCTGCTCTCGCATACTCGCCATACTCCAGCTTACCTTCATTAAAGAAATAATTGGTGATCGCACATACAAGCATCTCAAAGGAAGCAGAAGAGCTTACACCTGCAGCGGCAATAACCTTGGTGGAAACATAAGCGTCAAATCCACCGGTAGCATAGCCTTTTTTCTGCATATACTCCATAATACCTGCAACAAGAGCATCTGTACCTTTTGTATAGGTTTCTGTGCTGAGCTTGTCAAGATCAACAACTACTTCCTGTTTGTAACCCTCACTGATCATATGGATCACATTGGTTCCGTTTGGATAAGCAGCACCGATGGTATCCAGATCGATACTTGCCGCAATGATCTGACCGCCGTTATGATCAACATGGTTGCCAATGATCTCCGTACGGCCCGGAGCAGTAAAAAACTCTGCCTTGTCATGATGATATTTCTTCTCGAAATTCACAGCAAGATTGGTATAACGGGCGCTACTCTCCTCTGTCTCTCCATAGATTTTTTTCAGCACTTCTGCTGCCGGAATTTTAATTGTTCCCATTTTTTCTTCCTCCTGTTATATAGTTTACACCCCAGATCCGGAAGAACCTGAAAAAATCTTCCGCTCTGTCACGCTTCATGGTTACTGTTCACTCCGTTCTCAGCAACACACTTCGCAATGCGCAGAATATCACCAGTGAATAGTAACGCTTCATGTACTTTTATTATAACAGTCCCGTCTTTTCTGTCCATAACAATTTTGTGTAAAAACCGTATTATTTTGTGGTGATCCCGGAATATCCCTTTGCATTTTCTGCCTTTTCTGATAAAATAAATTCCACTATGAAAAGCAGATATACACTTCAGGATCCGCGCACAGAAGGAAGGAGGTAACACCTTGCAGATCATCACAGATCCCGCCGGAAAAGAACTGAAAAAACACGGAGACAGCTCCTTCCCATTCCTGGTAAGCTACGAGCGGCTTTCCGGCTATGAGACCGGTTCCTTTCTGTGGCACTGGCATCCGGAGATCGAGCTTACCTATATCGAAAAGGGCGAAATGCTCTACAAGATCAATCAGAATACCTTTCACCTGAAAGAGGGACAGGCAATCTTTGGCAATGCCAATGCCCTTCATGCCGGATATATGTATCAGGATCAGGACTGTCAGTATATCCCCATAACCTTTGACCCCAAACTGATCTACGGATTTTCGGGAAGCCTTCTTTTTCAGAAATATACAGAACCGATCCTCCGAAGCTTTTCCCTGTCCGCTGTACCGCTTGATCTATCCTGTAAATGGCATTCCGAGGCCATAAAAGATATCCGTGACATCATCGACCTGGACAGTATCCGGGAACCCATGTATGAATTTGAGATCATCGCCAGACTGCAGCACTTCTGGAAGATCTTGTATGAAAATACGATCTCCCGGACAACTCTTCCATCCGGTCAGGATGAAGAAAACTACCGCCGCATCCGTCAGATCATGTCCTATATCGCAGAACACTACTCTGAAAAGATTCTCCTGAATGATGTTGCAGACCTGATCCACTTAAGTCCCAGCGAATGCAGCCGGCTTTTCAAAAAATGCATGAATATCACACTCTTCGGATACATCCAGGAATACCGCATTGAACGCAGCCTGGAATATCTGGAAAATCCTTCCTGTTCTATCACAGAATCAGGACTGCTGTCCGGTTTTTCGGACTCTAATTATTACACAAAGGTCTTTACGAAAATCAAGGGCTGTACACCAAGACAGTACAGAAAAAATCAGGAGCTGTGACATGCTCCTGATCTTTAACCGTTCAGTGCTCCATACCTATGAAGCAGAACAATATTTATCCGTGAAAATGGCTGTTATCTGAACAACTCTTTCATTGCCGGATACAGTTTGCGGAATTTCCGGTATTTTTCTTCATATTTTGCAACCAGCTCCGGTTCCGGTTCTACCGTATCTACTACCCTGACCAGCTTATTACAGATCGTTTCTACATCCGGGTATTCGCCGCAGCCTACTGCTGCCAGCATTGCACCGCCCATGGACGGGCCTTCCTCATTCTCCGGCACATCCACCTTCAGGTTCATCACATTTGCAATGATCTTTTTCCAGAGAGGGCTCTTAGCTCCGCCGCCGCAGATCTTGGTGCGCTCAATATGGATCCCGAGGCTTCTTGCAACCTCAAGGGAATCTCGAAGTCCGAAAGCAACTCCCTCCAGAACAGCCTGTGTCATATCTGCTCTCGTGGTATCCATGGACATTCCGAAAAATACGCCTCTTGCATCCGGGTTGTTATGCGGAGATCTCTCTCCCATCAGATATGGAAGGAAGAATACCTGATTCTCGCCAAGCTTTTGGATCGGTGCCTGCTCTGCCACAAAATCCTTTGTCTTAAGGATCTCCTCTGACCACCATTTGTTGCAGGAAGCAGCGCTTAACATGCATCCCATCAGATGATAGCTTCCATCTGCATGGTCAAAGGAATGCAGTGCATTGTTTTCATCCACTCCGAAATCTTTGCTGGAAATAAAGATCGTACCGGATGTTCCAAGGGAAATGTTGCACTGGCCATCGCCAACCGTTCCTGTTCCGACAGCTGCCGCAGCATTGTCGCCTGCACCTGCTACAACCTTCACATCTTCTGAGAAGCCAAGCTCTTTTGCAACTTCCGCTTTCAGGTTTCCGACTACCTGCCAGCTCTCGTACAGCTTCGGAAGCTGTTCCTCTGTGATATGGCAGATCTCAAGCATTTCCTTTGACCAACAGCGGTTCTTCACATCCAGAAGAAGCATACCGGAAGCATCGGATACATCTGTGCAGAAGGATCCGCTTAAGCGATAGGCAAGATAATCCTTCGGAAGCATGATCTTTACCACTTTTTTAAAATTCTCAGGCTCATGCTTCTGCATCCAGAGTATCTTTGGTGCAGTGAAGCCTGCAAATGCAATGTTTGCGGTATACTGAGAAAGTTTTTCCTTTCCGATAACCGTATTAAGATATTCCGTCTCCTCACCGGTACGGCCGTCATTCCAGAGAATCGCCGGACGGATCACATTGTCATCTTTATCCAGAGTTACAAGACCGTGCATCTGACCGCCAAAACCGATTCCTGCTACTTCTTTGCGGTCAATCCCTTCTGTGAGCTCTTTGATCCCTTCCATGCTCTGGGCGAACCAGTCCTCCGGATTCTGCTCAGACCAGCCCGGATGGGGGAAGAACAGCGGATATTCTTTTGATACGATGTTGCAGATCTTTCCGGATCCTTCCATAAGAAGAAGCTTTACAGCGGAAGTTCCAAGATCAACGCCAATATAATACATAGTAATTTTTCCTCCTGTAAATACAGAAACCGCAGCTCTCAGTTCGCAGCGCCTGCACGCCTGAGAGCCCGCGGTTTCTGAATCGTATTTAACCAAATCAAGAAAGTCCCCTGCGGGGTTACGAAAAGCAATAAGCAGCGAGTGGAGACTTGCTTGTATCAGGCAGCACGTACGGATGATCTTACCTGCCTGTTTTAATTATCTCCAAGGATTCTCTGTCGGATATCTCACGCCTGCCGGCTGATTGTAACCGATCTCTTCAACCGGTACACCAATGTATTTGAACACCTCGAAGAGAGCTTTTCCGTGATGTCCGAATGCTACAGCACCGTGATGCGGGAATCCTCCCTCGATCAGCACGTGACGGTAGAAACGTCCCATCTCCGGAATTGCAAATACACCGATAGCACCGAAGGAACGTGTTGCAACCGGAAGAACCTCGCCGTGTGCGATATATGCACGAAGCTTGTTGTCCGCTGTACTCTGCAGACGATAGAAGGTGATATCTCCAGGCTTGATATCTCCCTCAAGAGTTCCGTTTGTAACCTCGATTGGAAGGGATCTTGCCATGATCATCTGATATTTCATCTCACAGAAGGACAGCTTGCTGGATGCTGTGTTTCCACAATGGAATCCCATAAAGGTATCCTGAAGTGTATAGTTGAATTTTCCTTCGATAGATTCTTTGTACATATCCTTCGGAACGGAGTTATTGATATCAAGAAGTGTAACGATATCATCACTTACTACCTGTCCGATAAACTCACTTAATGTACCATAGATATCAACCTCACAGGATACCGGAATGCCCTGTGCTGTCAGACGACTGTTTACATAACATGGAACAAATCCAAACTGTGTCTGGAATGCAGGCCAGCATTTTCCTGTCAGTGTTACATATTTACGATATCCTTTGTGATCTCTTACCCAATCCTTCAGAGTCAGCTCGTACTGTGCAAGCTTCGGAAGGATCTCAGGTTTCTTGTTTCCCGCACCAAGCTCTTCTTCCATCTCTTTTACGATCGCCGGGATCCTTTCATCACCTTCATGCTTGTTGAATGCCTCGAAAAGATCCAGCTCTGAGTTCTCCTCGATCTCAACGCCAAGGTTGTAAAGCTGTTTGATCGGTGCATTGCAGGCAAGGAAGTTTGTAGGACGCGGTCCGAAGCTGATGATCTTCAGGTTGCTCAATCCCTCGATCGCTCTTGCGATAGGAAGGAATTCATGGATCATATCCGCGCAGTCCTCTGCATCACCTACCGGATACTCCGGAATATAGGCTTTTACATTACGAAGCTGCAGGTTGTAGCTTGCATTCAGCATACCGCAGTAAGCATCTCCACGTCCCTGGCAGAGATTATCCTGTGTTTCCTCAGCTGCTGCGATAAACATCTTCGGTCCCTCGAAATGCTTTGCAAGAAGGGTCTCAGAAATCTCCGGTCCGAAGTTTCCAAGATATACACAGAGTGCGTTACAGCCTGCTTTTTTGATATCCTCCAGAGCCTGGACCATATGGATCTCACTCTCTACGATACAGACCGGACATTCGTAGATATCCTTTGCATCGTATTTCTTTGTGTAAGCTTCTACAAGAGCTTTTCTCCTGTTTACGGAAAGGCTTTCCGGAAAACAATCTCTGCTGACTGCAACGATTCCGATCTTAACTTCTGGCATGTTGTTCATAATCTTCATTCTCCTTTTTATATCCGGCAGATTTTCCACCGGTGATATTATTGTTCGTTTGTAACTATTCACTTCACCCAAAATCAGTCAAGTGTGATATTTTCACCCTTCAATCCATTGAATGCGCCTTCGATCTTCGCATCCTCATGAGCGATAAGCCATTTATTTCTGGCTGTCATCAGACCGTCCTCTCCGTCCTCTGACATCGGAAAATCAATCTCTGTGTTGGTTCCTCTTGGAAGAACAACTACACACTGAAATCCACTCTCATTCACATGACACGGTGCATAGTGGAGCGTTGTGGCATAAACCTCGATCCCGGTTCCTGCCGGTACCAGAAATGCCTCCACCTTTGAGGTATCGTATGTAAGATCCTCTTCTATATCCTGCTGATGTCCGATAAGCAGTACAAGATCTGTCACTGCTACATTGATCTCGGAATTCCGATGATATTCCAGGGCATTCAGCTTTTTATTGTGACCATTGCAATATCCGATCTGGACAGGTAATCCACCAAACGCTCTGTTTTTCAGCTCTTTTTCCACATCGAGAGCTTCCAGCTCCTCTGCTGACGGAACATATACCACATCCTCCGGAACCGGTGTATGCTTCATCTCCTTCAGAAGCGGACCGAAATTGTATCCCTCCAGAACCTTTCCGTATCTGCGGAAAGCCGGATCTGTTACTTTCTGAATTTTCACGATTTAACCCTCCTTACAAAATTACTGTTTCACAGCTTCTCTGTATCTTCGTTTTGAACTGAAAAAAGCATACCACATCATGGTATGCTTTTCGCCGCTTTTCTTGACTCATTCATAGCACTTTTTTGACATTTTTATGATTCTGACGCTCCACTCTTCCCGGCAGGATCCCGTAACGCTTTACAAATTCCCTGGAAAAAGCCCTGCTGCTTGCAAACCCGTTGTCAAGTGCGATAGAGCTGATGGTATGATCTGTATGCAAAAGCTCCTTATAGGCGTATGCCATGCGGATATCCTGTAAATATGTCTTAAAATTGACCTTCGCATATTTCCGGAACATTCTTGACAGATATGCATCGGAATATCCGAACATGGCTGCAAGTCCGGAAAGCCTGAGATCCTCCTTGTAATGCTCCCGCATATAAGTGGTTATTTTTGACAAAGCATCCAATCTGCGGCTGATCTTCAGCGCATTCTCCTCCACCTCTGTTTCCCTGTATGCAGAAACCATAAGATAAAGGACTTCATAGAACACTGCCCTGATACGGAATTCGTACCCCGTTTCCCCGGATACGTACACCCGATACATCTCCCGGATCAGAGAAACCATCCGCCTGTCTGTTTCCTCAGACTCTTCGTTTCTGCTCCGAAAACGGATAAATCTCTGAGCGGTAAAATAATCCGAAAACTGCTTCAGCGGGATCTGCAGTACGATGGTCTCATTACGTACTGGCGCCTGAATAGAATGTACTTCATTGGAATTAATGATCAGAAACTCCCCTGCCTTCAGAGGATACTCTTTCTCATCGATATAGAAATAAAGGCTCCCCTCCATCACCGCAAAGATCTCGATCGAAGTATGCCAGTGTTTTTCCCTTACATAATTTCCGTTTCTTCCTTCAAAAAGAAAAAGCTTAAAAGGAAATCCTTCATTGGGAATGATCAATTCATGCTGAAACTCCATGCTCCTTCTCCCTTTCCTGCTGTCCGGTCTGGATCCGGCGCATCATACTTCCGTAAAAAGCCGCCAGGATCTGCTGAAATAACGTTCCGATCATAACCGGAAATAATGTTTCCGCCGGAAAATACGCTCCCGCGATCACCGCACCGGCGCTGATGTTCCGCATTCCGGAACCATAGATCATGGAAACCGTTGCCGCTTTATTCTGCCTTGTAAGAATGGCAATGATCCAGCCAATGGCATATCCCCCTGCTGCCAGGACCAGGATCGCTGCTGCTACCTCCAGCCGTTCTCCATTAAGATGCTTCATATAAGGAGAAACCTTGGAGGAGTTAGAGGTTACCACAAAGATCAGGCACATTTTTGAAAAAGGCGCCAGCTTTTTCGGCCAGGTCTCCATAACCTTTCCATGGCTGACTTCATTAAGGCACATGGCAAGGACTGCCGGCAGAGCGATCATGAAAACCAGCTCCTTCATCATTCCCACAGTATCCATTTTTACGCTGGAGCCCACCAGGAGCTTCAATACTGCCGGGATCAGAAAGGGAGCCAGGATCGTATCGATCACAACCAGCGAAAGTGACAGTGGACTGTTTCCATTATAAATGGATACCCACATCAGACTGATCACCGCTGCAGGTACGGAAAATTCCAGCACCATTCCTGTGATATAATTCATATTGCCCGGGAACAGAAGATGTCCCAGACCGCAGGCGGCCACCGGTCCCAGCACATGAAGGATCAGCAGCATCAGGATCAGCGGAAGCGGCCGCTTAAACACATCTGCTACATCACGGAACCTGGATTTCAGCGCACCGATAAAGGTCATAAATGCAAAAGCATACGTCACATAGGGCACGCCATGCTTTGCAATATCCGGAAACAGTACCCCCGTAAGCAGACAGGCCGGCGTCACAAAAGCCATCCATTTCTCCATAAAGCTGTTAAATTTTTCCAGCATATCACACCTCTTGTTTATCTTTTTTTCTGTCTTTTTTACAGTTTATCACAAAAAAACAGCGGTGCAAGAAAAAAATCCCCTGTTTTATAGCCGATTCCGGACAAATATGATATGATAGTACCCATCCAAAAGCAACCTGAAACCAGGGCGGACTACAGATATCCGCCAAAATGATCATTTTTTATGATCTGGAAAACGAGGCCAAAAATGATTTCTTTAATTATACCATGCTTCAATGAGGAAGAATCCCTTCCGCTTTTTTACCCGGAAGCCACTTCTGTCCTCAGGCAAATGAACTGTGATTATGAACTGATCTTTGTGAATGACGGTTCCAGAGACAGAACCCTTGAGATTTTAAAAGAGCTTTCCGAAAAGGATCCTCATGTGATCTATCTTTCTTTTTCCAGAAACTTCGGAAAGGAAGCTGCCATGTATGCAGGCTTCTGCAATGCCGGCGGCGATTATGTAGCAGTAATGGACGCTGATCTTCAGGATCCGCCGTCCCTTCTCCCGGAAATGCTGGAGAAGCTGGAATCCGGAGAATATGACAGCGTTGCCACCAGACGTGTCAGCCGTGACGGAGAGCCACCTATCCGGAGCTTTTTTGCCCGGAAATTTTATCAGCTGATCAATAAGATCTCGGATGCAGATATTGTGGACGGCGCCAGAGACTTCCGTCTGATGAAGCGCAGTATGGTGGATGCCATCGTCTCCATGAGTGAGTACAACCGCTTCTCCAAGGGAATCTTCGGCTGGATCGGTTTCCGCACCTGCTGGCTCCCCTACAAAAATATCGAACGCGTAGCCGGTGAGACCAAATGGAACTTCTGGAAGCTGTTTAAATACGCCGTCAGCGGCATCATCAATTTTTCTCAGGTACCGCTGACCATCGCCTCCTGGTTCGGAACGACCATGACCGGTTTTTCCTTTCTGGTCCTGGTAGCCATCATCGTCCGAAAGCTGATCTTCGATGATCCGGTCCCAGGCTGGGCTTCCACCATCTGTGTCATCATCTTCATCGGCGGCCTGCAGCTTTTCTGCCTGGGTATCATGGGACAATACATAGCCAAAACCTATATGGAGGTCAAGCAGCGCCCCCATTACATCATAGCAGAGTCCAACAAAAAGGACTTTACACCCATACGTTGATTTTCTATTCTGTCGGCAGCTCGACCACCTGATATTCGTGGCCCAGCGCCGGCAGGATTTTTTCTTTTACATCACTGGTCTTCATCAACAGAGTGGAAGTATTGATACACGGATGGCATCCGAAATATTCTTCATCCAGGACTTCTTTATCGATCACCAGGTGTACCTTCTTTTCTTTATCAAAGATCAGTCCCATCAGACTTAAGGACCCCGGGGTAATGTTCAGATATTCCTCCATCTGCTCTCCGTCTGCAAAGGAAAGTCTGGCTGTTCCGATCTGTTTGGACAGAAATTTTGTTTTAAACGGCTTCTCTCCCGGCATCAGCAGCAGATAGAAATCCGTTTTCTGTCGGTTGCAGAGAAAAAGATTTTTGCATATCTGCGCCCCCAGAAGCTGATCCACTGCCTCGCAGGCCTCCATGGTCATCAGTGCTTCATGATCTGCTCTTTTATATTCAATCCCAAAACTATCCAGAAAATCGTACACTGCGATTTCCTTCTCCAGACGGCCCTCGGTGTTCTCCGGTCTTCCTGTATAGACTGTTTTGTCAATTCTTGGTTCTTCCATGATGTCTCCTCCGTTATTTTTACATTCTCATATGTGCAGGTCTTAGTCGCAGCATATTACGCTTTACTGCTTCAACCGTAACCTGCCGATTTGTTTAATCATAGCACACCTGTAACAAATAAGATACTCCGGATTTCCGTCTGACTATTGACGATATCAGCCTCGGATGCTATACTCTCAGGCAGAAAGGGAATGAAGTTCTCCCCCGATTTTTATCGAAACCGCCAATGAGCTGATGACTTCTGTGCAATGCACGGGGTTACCAGCTTTTTTTGATGGATTTTTAAGATCCGGGAGATTGAAAGGAGTTACTATGACAAAAGAAACTATCCAAAAAGAACATCAGATCCTGCAGCTGAAATATGCTGTCCTTGCAGTGGTCGTGGGAATCTGCGTCGGGATCGTAGATACTATCTTCGGCCGGGGCCTGCTGGCGATCTCTGCTTTTCGCACTGCACACTGGCGCTGCCTGCTGCCCTTCCTGCCTCTGGCCGGACTTCTTATTGTATGGATGTATCATCATTTCAGCACCTTAAGCTTAAAGGGCATGTCCCTGATCTTCGAAACCGGGCAGAAAAAAAGAGACCAGATTCCTCTGGCCCTTGTCCCTCTGGTAATGCTCGGCACCTGGATCACTCATCTCTTCGGAGGAAGTGCCGGCCGTGAAGGTGTTGCCGTGCAGATCGGTGCTACACTCTCCCACGAGGCCGGACGCAGGCTGCATATCCGGGAAAATAAGCCTGTCATGCTGATCACCGGTATGGCTGCCGGTTTTGGCGGTCTGTTCCAGACGCCACTGGCCGCTGTATTTTTTGCCATGGAGGTGATCGTTGCCGGATATCTTGAGTACGATGCGCTGCTGCCGGCACTTATTGCCGCATATACAGCCTCCTTCACCTCTCATTTCCTGGGACTGGAAAAATTTGCTGTGGATATCCAGGACACCTGGACTGTGACCAATCTCCGAAGCATGATCTCTCTCATTGCTCTCGGACTTGCCTTTGGTCTTGCCGGACGATGCTTTTCCGTACTTCTTCAGGAAGCAAAGAAATTATTCGGGGAAAAAATTTCAAATCCGCTGATCCGCATCGGTGTCATGGCCATTCCACTGGCAGCTCTGCTGTTTGTGAGCTATGGCGGACGCTACACAGGTCTTGGAACCAATCTCATCTCCGCTTCCTTTGCCGGAGAAACGATCTACGGATATGACTGGATTCTGAAGCTTCTGTTTACTGTATTTACACTTGCCATCGGTTTTCAAGGCGGCGAAGTGACACCACTGTTCTCCATCGGCGCTTCCCTTGGAGTCGTCCTAGGTTCCATCCTCGGGATCCCTCCCATTATCTGCGGGGCACTTGGCTACGCCGCAGTATTCGGCAGCGCCACCAATACCCTCATCGCCCCGATCCTTATCGGCCTGGAAGTCTTCGGCAACCGAAATACCCTTCCCCTCATCCTGGTATGCATCCTCGCTTATCTGATCAACGGAAATCACTCCATTTATGGAGCACAGCAGAAGGCGCTTTGCAGGTTTGAGGAGTAGATATGTACATATTTTTTATTCGGTCATGACTGACTCGGTTGTGGCCGAGTGAACTACCCAGCACCTAAGGATATCAGATTCGCCATATGATTCCTTTCTTCAGCTATTAATGGATTCTATCTCCGAATCATCATATATTTTCTTTAACTCTTTTCTCATTTCCTTATTGATACTTATATATTTTGAATCATTATCAGCCCATTTTACTTTCAGGATATCGTGTTTGCGTATATATAATACAGGCAGCCGGCTTCTGTGCTTATCCATAAAGATTCCCTGGCTTTCATAAAAAATTTCCTGCAGATAATCATTCATTTCATCTACCTGGATTACAAATGTAAAACGAATATCCTTCTTTTTTTCTTCTCTGCTCATCTCATTGATCCAGAACTCTGCAAATTTATCATTTAACAACAAAACATCATTTCTATCCATATCTGTAATATCTATAAGCGCCCAGATATTCACCTGATTATTTCTATTTTTCTTGAAAAAACTTACTTTTCCTTTTTCGTCCAGTTCATATTCTGACTTTTTTTGGTACTGGTTATGTAAAAGCCCTTTTTCAAATACAACGTTTCGTTCTTCGACCTCTTCTGGAAAAGTTATTTTGATATCTATTAACTTCTCATATTTGTAACAAATAAAACTGAATGGCATCCAGATTTCTTTTTTATTCTCTATATACCTGTAGCTTCTTGCATGAATCCTAGCACTATGCTTCAAAATTGAACATACCCCGCTGTCATTAAAATATACAGTGGTAATAACGCTTTTTCAATCGCATCATTCCCACTGCTATTCGTCCAACATTTCCAACAGGAATATACTGCTGCAAAAAAAACATCTGTCAAAAGCAACATTTGAAACAGAAAACAACCTCTGATT
This sequence comes from Ruminococcus sp. AM26-12LB, assembly GCF_003480785.1. Lineage (NCBI taxonomy): Bacteria > Bacillati > Bacillota > Clostridia > Eubacteriales > Oscillospiraceae > Ruminococcus > Ruminococcus sp. AM26-12LB. Next base: position 114,958 of record NZ_QUJX01000011.1, read on the forward strand.
CCGGAAAACCATTTTCGATTTTTTCTCATCATCCCATAAACATATAGAGGATTTTCATCTACACTTTCCGAAGAAATATCCTGATCCGGTGTTTCGCCACATCTGAATACCCATCCAGTCAATGCCAAATATCCCCAAAAGGCTACTCCAAATGTGAATCTATCATCTTCAAAAATCCAACGATATGACAAAAATAAAATACAAAATAACAAAATTTTTCCAAGTATATTATTTTTTCTTTTTCGGTTTATTATGATCCCCCCTAGTCATCAGGCCTGTACAACATCCGATATTCCCAGACAATCCAACAGATCTTTTTTCATTTTCTCATATTGTTTTTTACATCTCGAATATCTATATAACGGAAGGATTTCCAAGCGATTATAATAACGGTTATATACCGCTCCAAGACGGTATCGTCTTTTATACATCATTATCCCTGAATTATTCCGTACAATGCTCTTCAGAACACGATTATCATCTTCTACTTCCAGCACAAAGGAAAAATATATTTCCTTTTTTTCCTCTTTCGTTGTAATATACTGTTTCCAAAATTCTACAAAAGCTTTATTTAATTTTCCGATATCCGCTTCCTGAAACAAATCTGTTTTTACATATGCCAAAATATGTATCTCATCTGTTTTGTCATATCTGTAGAAAAAAGTTTTTCCATTTCGAGGAGCTTTATACGTATTTATATATTGATAAATTCCAAAATCTTTTTCCATTACATCAGAATGTATCTGTAAATCCCTGTAACACACCGGATTTTCATAATACATATTGATATTCTGGCACAGAAAACTGAATGGCGCCCAATTTCCTTCTTTATCTGTTGGGTATTTATAATTCTTTTTATAAAATTTCACATAAAATATCCACATGCATGATCTTGCCATGATCATAAAAGCCAGCGAGATATTCAGAAGGATTTCTATCACTGTACTATTTATACCTGGATTTACATACTGCATCCCCAGATATGTAAAATACACTCCCAGCCACAGAATCATTATTTTTCGCAAAAACAAAAAACTTTTTAACTTTCCGTTTTTCCTGATAGGAAGAGCATATTTCGATTCCTTTTTGTCATTTAACATACCGTGTACATAAAATGGATTCTGACAGTTATAACTATCCGGCACATTATAAGGGGTTTTCCATCTTGACGGTATAATAACCGTAGGAATAAATAGAATATTTGAGATCATCAGGCTTACCAGAACCGCCAAAATTTCCATTACACCGACCGGCGCCAAATAGAAATAAAAAGATTTCAGTAATCCTCCAAATACCAGGGCATATACGCATAAATAAATTGATTTGCTCAACATGTCGATCATTTCTCTGTATAATTGCCTCTTTCTTTTCTAATACATATTCTTTTAATCAAGTGATATCTTCTCTCCATTTACAGAAATCCAGTAATCTTTCGGTTTGTGTTCCATGTATCCATAACATATCTTTTCATTTTTGTTATTTTCTGCTTCCAGAAATTTTGTTCCCACAGAATCCTTCACATCGGCTATTACATAATTATCATCATTCGGTACTACCAGTACATACCATTCCCCATTAATTTCTATCGTTGACATATCGATATTTATCTTTACATCTTGATACTCTCTGCCTGTACCATAAAATATAGAATCCGGCAATTTCCATTTCCCAGAACTTTCCGGAAAAATCTTCCCCTCTACTGTTCCTTCGTTATCCATGATAACATATGTAGAATTTTCTCCCTGCAGAATACGGATGATCTCAGCATTATCACCATATGCTTCCACGGCTTTCTCCACAGAACTGAAACTTCGGTGAGTATACACTGTATCGCAAACAAAGAGTCCGATTCCTAATATAACAATTGGTGCGACAACCTTAACTGGTGTCTTTTTTGATTTTCTTTTATAAGAAATAGCGATCACCAGATTAATAATAATTACCAGATATACAATTGGTTCTATCACTTTGATCAACATACCTTTTTCACATCACCTTTGCATACAGTCTACAGATCTATATCACGTCTTCCGATCACCCGCTTCAGTTCTTCTCTCATTTCTCTGTAAATATTTTTATATCTGGACTTACGGTCCGTACATTTTATTTTTATGATGTCATGTTTTTTCTCATACAAAACAGCCATACGACTTCGATGTTTATACATTCGTGTTCCTGATCCATCATAAAAAATCCTGCTTATAGCATCATTGATTCTCTCAGTCTGGATCACAAAGGTAAAACGTACATCTTTCTTTTTTTCTTCTCTGGTCAGCTCATTACACCAGAAAATCTCAAATGCATCATTCAGAAGCTGGATATGCATTTTCTCCATATCTGCTATATCAATGATCGCCCATAAGTTTACCTGTTGATTTTTTCTTTTCTGATAAAAACAGATTTGGTCATTCTCTTTTAATATATAATTTGCTTTTTTAGCATATCCACTTTTAAAAAGACATTCTTCAAACACCAGAGGCTGATTTTTCTCCGTTTCTTCTGTTGGATCAGGCAGTATCCTTCCTGCCAGTCCCTGCATTTCATATCCGATAAAGCTGAATGGCATCCAGATACCTTTTTTATTTCTCGGATAGCAGAAACTTTTCTTATAAATATGGATATAATATGCCTCCACTACACCAAGACTCATTATTATTCCCCAGTAAATCCAGAAAAATTCCAGTCTGATTTCCTGATATCTTCTATGTATTATATGATCAGAAATGAACCCTGCTGTCATCAGAAGAACATAACTCAAAAGCAAAATCTGTACTACAAAATATCCATTTATCCCAGAAAGCCATTTCCTCTTCTTCATCATTTTTCGTACATACAGAGGATTCCTGTCATCATATAAATTTGCAAAAGGAAACCTTTCATTTCTTGCCCAAATTCTATCTGCCGATAATACAGCTTCTCCCATTGCCGCCAATACTAATGCCATTCTGATCTCCGGCATGATCTGGTAGCAAGCTGGTGTCAGAAGTAATGTTATTAGAAAAAAACGTTTTGTTTTTTCACTCAAGCGATATCTTCTCCCCATTTATAGAAATCCAATAATCTTTTGTTTTATGATATCTATTATTTTAATGACTACTTATTATTTTCCATCCAGTTCTGACCCAATCCTTCAAAAACCCGATTGGAACCATCTTCTGTCCATTTGCAGAAACCCAGTAGTCCTCTGGGTATTTTTTCAGATATCCATAGTAAACGTTTTCGCTTCCTTTTGCTTCGGAAAATTCTGTTCCTTCCGAATCGTATACATTCGTTATGGGAGATTTTATTCCCGGATATGGTGACACCACAACATACCATTCCCCATCAACTGCTACGGTAGATACGTCGACTATAATCCTGTCTCCTGTAAAACGCTTTGTGTCCTGAAACTCTGAATCTTCCGGAAGTTTCCAGCCGCTTTCTGTTTTTTCAAAAATCTGTGAGTCCATCACATCTCCATCATCCATAATAACCAATGCTGAAGTTTTTCCTCGCAATGTCGCCACGACATCTGACCGATCATCATAGGCTGTTACTGCTTCCTCAAGTGTATGGAAACTTTGTTCAGCCTCTTTGTTATTTTCGGACATCATAAATATGATGACCACAGACAAAACCGGAACCAGTATAAATATGGATATTTTTCGTGGGATTCTTTTCCTGGAATCCACAACTGCCACTATCATGAGCAACAGCAATAAGATTCCCCACGACCACCAGTTAGACAGTGAAATATTCATTTTTATGTTCTCCTTTTCCTACAATCTTGACGCTTCACAGATTGATCGCTACTTTATCTCCATCTACAGAAATCCAGTAATCATCTGGTTTCGTTTTCAGATATCCATAATATACCGTTATATTCTCATATTCCGTTTTTAAAAATTCTGTTCCAGCCGAATCGTGAACCTCATCTATAGAATTCTCCCCCATAAGATAATGTGGGAGTATTACAATATACCATGCTCCATGTATTTCTATTGATCTCATATCAATATTGGCATCTTCTGAAGGATAGCTCATACTTTTTCTGAAAAATGCTGAATCCGGCAATTTCCATTTCTTTCCATTTTTTGGAAAAATTCTTCCTTCAATAGATCCATCTTCATCCATGATAACATATGTAGATTTCTCATCCTGCAAGTTTGCTATTGGCTTCGCCTTAACATCATATGCCCGAATCGCTTTATCCAGCGAGGTAAAATTTCGCTGCACAAATACTGCCTGAAACATAATAAATAACAAACCAACCAGAAAAATTGGTCTGATGATAAAAAGCGGTACCTTTTTAGATTTTTTCTTGCATACGAGAGCAACTGCCAATGCAATAAACATTAATATTGTTATAACTCTTTCGAAAATGCTCAATATCAGATTCGCCATATGATTCCTTTCTTCAGCTATTAATGGATTCTATCTCCGAATCATCATATATTTTCTTTAACTCTTTTCTCATTTCCTTATTGATACTTATATATTTTGAATTATCATCAGCCCATTTTACTTTCAGGATATCGTGTTTGCGTACATATAATACAGGCAGCCGGCTTCTGTGCTTATCCATAAAGATTCCCCCGCTTTCATAAAAAGTTTCCTGCAGGTAATCATTTATTTCATCTACCTGGATTACAAATGTAAAACGAATGTCTTTCTTTTTTTCTTCTCTGTTCATCTCATTGATCCAGAACTCTGCAAATTTATCATTTAACAACAAAACATCATTTCTATCCATATCTGTAATATCTATAAGCGCCCAGATATTCACCTGATTATTTCTATTTTTCTTGAAAAAACTTACTTTTCCTTTTTCGTCCAGTTCATATTCTGACTTTTTTTGGTACTGGTTATGTAAAAGCTCTTTTTCAAATACAACGTTTCGCTCTTCGACCTCTTCTGGAAAAGTTATTTTGATATCTATTAACTTCTCGTATTTGTAACAGATAAAACTGAATGGCATCCAGATTCCTTTTTTATTCTCTATATACATGTAGCTTCTTGCATGAATCCTAACACTATGCTTCAGAAATTCAACATACCCCGCTATCATTAAAATATACAGTGATAATAACGCTTTTTCAATCGCATCATTCCCACTGCTATTCGTCCAACATTTCCAACAGGAATATACTGCTGCAAAAAAAACATCTGTCAAAAGCAACATTTGAAACAGAAAACAACCTCTGATTCCGGAAAACCATTTTCGATTTTTTCTCATCATCCCATAAACATATAGAGGATTTTCATCTACACTTTCCGAAGAAATATCCTGATCCGCTCTTCCGCCAAATCTGAATACCCATCCAGTCAATGCCATATATCCCAAACCGGCTACTGCAAATGTGAATCTATCATCTTCAAAAATCCAACGATATGACAAAAATAAAATACAAAATAACAAAATTTTTTCAGGTATATTATTTTTTCTTTTTCGGTTTATTATGATCCCCCCCTAGTCGTCAAATACATTTCCCATATATTTTTACATACAAAACTTATACATAAACCCAATATAACTTTCCTAAATACTTATAACACTTCATATACCGCGTTCCTTTTCCCGGAGTATACTCACATCCCCCGCCAATAACTCTCCCATACTTTCGTATTGCAATATTAGAATTAACAAAAGCATTGCATGCATAATCTCCACAATAAGAACTTATTTCCTCCTCTGCCAATTGCCTTATCTTTCTACTTTTTTCTTCATTAACCGCACTTCGTAATGGTAATGCCTCTGAAAATGAAAGATTCATATTTAAAATTTTTCGATTTGCGTTATGATAATCTTTTCTCATATATTCCAAATATCCTCTTTTCTCCGGCCCCATACTCGCTAAAGGATTTAAAATTAATGATATTCCCGCACTTACCGCACCATTTATAACCGCGCTTGTAAAATCTCTATTTTCATAATAATCACTTGCAAACGAAGTAACACCACTTACAACTGCACCTGTTGTCGAACCACCAATTCCCAAAAATCCCATAGCGGTTCCAAGTCCTGCGGAAGCGGCAGTGATCCAGTTTATCTCTGACAGATTTTTCCCCTCAAAAATCATCTGACATCCAACTGAAAGTCCCATTCCAGCGACAAAACTTGCTGCTGCAACCATCCATGCATTTCCATCCTGATCTGCACGTACCAGTGGATTATCGTCACAGTAGGCAAATAAATTTCGATTATGTAATGTCTCCATAGATGCTTTTTCACTTTTAAAGTTATCCGCACTGATAAATCTCCGGATCTCCGGATCATAATACCGGTTCTTCAGATAGTACATTCCGGTTTCTTCATCGTAGTAGTAGCCTCTGTAACGGAACGGGTTGATTTTCCAATGGTGCCGGCTTTGCTGCCGGTGATGCTCAGGATTTTTCCCCAGCTGTTATACTTGTATTCTACTACAGTCTCTCCGGCGTCGTCAATCAGTGCAATGACATCATTCTGCAATAGTAAATTTTTCGTTACGGTTCCCTCCGACAGCTTTCCAATCTCCCACGTTCATGCTATACTAAACCTATCTCTGTCTGCCCGTTTCAGTCATGGGGCAGACTTATTTTTTTCAGGAAAGGATTTATTTATGAAGCGTATCAAAAATATCGATCTGCTCCGTGCGGGGGCGATCCTCTACATTATGCTGTATCACTGCTACGTTCTGTCCGGGCAGCCATGGCAGTCGCATACAGCCATCCACACACTTCTGACTCTTGGAGGTGAAGTAGGAGTTACACTGTTTTTCCTGTTAAGCGGATATGGGATTTATCTTTCCCTTTCTTCTTCGGAGTCGCGAGGCTGTCTCCCCGGCTGGCGGGCCTTTATGAAAAAGCGCTGCATCCGCATTATGCCCCAGTATTATGTATGTATCACGGTCCTTCTGATCTTTATGTCCACGCAGATGTTCAGCAATGAGGGACTTCGGCATATCCTGGCGTATTATACTTTTACGGAGAACTTTTCCCCAGTGACTCATGGTTCCATCAATGGTGCGCTGTGGACGATGGGCGTGATCTTTCAGTTTTATCTGATCGCCCCGTTCCTTTATAAAGCAGTCCGGAAAAACTGGCTCGTAGCTTCTGTTGTGTCCATTGTTTTCACTGTTATCTGCCGGTTCGCAATCGTCCTTTATCTCCACAATTCCGGGATTTCGGATAACTCTGTATATTTTGTATACGAGCGTCAGGTATTCTCTGCGCTGGATAATTTTGTGCTGGGAATGGCTGCTGCCGCTTTCTGGAAGCAGACCGGAGATCGTATGCAGGATTACCGGCTGAAGCTTGGACTTCCGGTTTCTATTGCAAGCACTGCACTGATCCTGGTATGGATCTTTTATTATCACAGTCACGGGCTTTATGGCACCGCTCCCTCCGGTTATCCGGCACATTCCATCCTGGCGGTCCTGCTCAGTATACTACTTGTAGGATTCTCCCTCCTACCGGAAATGGATTTCAGGTTTCTGCGTCCGCTGTACTTCGTAGCCCGGAACCAGTACGGGATCTATCTGTGGCATATGCCCATCATCATGATCCTGCAAGCCAATGCTCCATGTTTCAACACCATGAGCCAGCAGCGCTTCTGGCTGTTTTTGCCATGTATGGTGGTCATCACCTGCGTATTCGGCTATTTTGCAACCCGCTTTATCGATCATCCCGCTTCTGCGAAAAAGAAAGGATAAATTCCCATGAAAGACAGAAACGCCGTTAACCACAATATCCGCAAGCATTTTAACGAACTGATATACAACACAGCCCGTTACACAGAGATCGCGTTATCCATCGTGATCATTATCGTGATCGCACTGTCCGGACTGCGTCTGATCCTTACAACTGCCGGTACCTCCATCATGGATATGGACACCAGCTTTTTTACCAGTTTCCTGTCACAGGCACTGTCCCTTGTAGTCGGTGTGGAGTTTGTAAAAATGCTCTGCCGCCATTCCGCCCAGACTGTTGTCGAGGTCCTGCTTTTTGCAACAGCAAGGCAGATGGTCGTGGAACATCTCGATCCTGTACAGACACTGATCGGGATCATCGGTATCGCCATTCTTTTTGCCGTCCGGAAATATCTGATGACGGACAGTGATGATATGACCCCGCATCAGAAGAACGCTTCAGAAGAATCCTCAAAAAAAGCCTTCTCTTCTGAGTGCAAATGAGCATAATTGCAGAAAAGCTCCAACTGTATCCCGATATTGATACGGTTGGAGCTTTTCTTATAAATTGCATTGATATAAACCCTATACGATACTATTGTCCACGTCGGACCAGCTGCATGCCCACAGCAGCTATCTCCAGATAATATACCCTGCATAGATCAGGTACATACACACCATGGAAATTCCCTCTTTCCGGCTGATCCTCTGCTTTGTGGCCGCATAGATCCACACGATCAGCGAGAACACGATAAGTATGACAATATCAATAATATTTTCCCGGATCAGTGCCACCGGATTGATGGCAGATGCAACTCCGAGAACCATCAGGATATTAAAAATATTGGAGCCTACCGCATTTCCCACAGCCATATCCACTTCGTTCTTTCTGGCTGCAACCACGGAAGTCACCAGCTCCGGAAGGGAAGTTCCGATGGAAACAATGGTCAGTCCCACCAGTGTCTGGCTCATTCCAAGATCAATGGCAATGCGGCTGGCAGCATCCACCGTAAGATCTCCGCCAAAGGCAATGGCAAGTGCGCCTCCCACAATAAAGAGGATGCTCTTCGGCCAGGAAAGGATGCCGATTTCTTCTTCCAGCTCTTCCCTTCCTTCCATGTCCACATTTTTTCCTGCTGCCCTGGCCTTCATGGCACTTTGGATCATTACCACAATATAGCCTGCAAAAAATCCCAGCAGGATCATTCCATCCAGATGACCAAGTCTCATTCCGATCGTATCTCCTGCTGCCAGGATTCCCAGCCCCAGAAGAAGGAGCGCACAGATCATGGAAAACGGAATATCCCTCCGGATGGTTTCCTTCTGTACCAGGATCGGTGTCAGGATGGAACAGACTCCAACAACCACCATCAGGTTAAAAATATTGGAACCTACCACATTGCTGACCGCAAGCTCATTGTTATTGACCAGTGACGCCGTAACGCTGACTGCGGTTTCCGGCAGTGATGTTCCCATTGCCACAATAGTAAGTCCTATGATGATCGGCGGCACCTTCAGCCTTTTTGCGATACTGGAGCTTCCTTCTACAAAGAAATCCGCACCCTTCATCAGGAACACAAAGCCGATCACAAGAAAAACTAACACAAGGATCAGCGGTGAACTGTTTACCAGATTTTCCATTTTTCTTCTCACTTTCTTTTTTTATTTCCCATAACCCGGAGATTCATTGTCGCCCGCCCTGCTGAAAAAATTCTTTCCGACATTCTTTTGTTACATAAAAAAGACCCATGTATGCCCTGCTGCAATAAAATATAACAAAGCATACATGAGTCTCATTCTTTAAGATTTGCCAGGTTTTTCAGAAAAAACCGGGTCTGTTGACAAATCACACTTACGTGCGAACTACTCCCTCATGGAATTAAAATTTTCAATTTTTTTCAATTTAACAGAATTGTTTTTAAAAGTCAACCCCTGGCCGGTGACTTTTCTTTACCGAAAGCACATATTTTATATATCTTTATTATTTTCTGCTTTCAGAAACAATCCCTTTCAGGATCTGTAAGACTCCATCTTCACTGTATGACGGACATACTTCCCTGGCTGCTGCCTGCACTTCCGCTCTGGCATTGGCTACCGCATAGCTCCTTCCCGCTTTCTGAAGCATGGCGATATCGTTGAGGTTATCTCCAAATGTACAGGTTTCCTCCGGAGAAATTCCTAACTGTTTCTGGATAAATTCGACAGCTGTACTTTTTTCGCCCTCCGGCGGTGTACTGTCCATCCATTCTTTTCCGGCAGCCGCCAGCGTTACCTTATCCCTCCATGCCGGTGTAAAATACGGTGCACAAAGCTCCTCGCACCGTTCCTGGTGATAGACAGAGAATTTCAGCACCTTTTTTCCCTGAAGAGAAGAAAGATCATCCACTTTTCTCATATCATAGCCATAGGAATCCCGCAGCCACCGGAACATCCTTCCATTCTCATTCTCCGCATAGCAGCACTCCGGTGTGGCAATAAAGCAGTCACATTCCAGCATTTTTTCTTTCACCATATGATGCATGCGTTTCCAAACCTCATCCGGAAGTGTATGTACCTTCAGGATCTTATCATTCTTCCGGATTACCGTACCGCCATCTGACACAAAATACACCAGATTCTTCACCGGCTCAAACAGCTTCCTCTCACTGTCATACTGCCGCCCGGAACACACCACAAAGGTAATTCCCAGCTCAGTCAGCTTCCGGATCACTGTCATATATTCCGGATTGATAGTCATGGTCCCGTCTTTTACAAGAGTTCCGTCTACGTCTGTTGCGATCAGTTTTATCATGTTGTTTTTACTCCTCTCCCATCTGAAATACCAATACCCTCTCTCTCTGATTTTTCCCTTCAAAAAGATCCTGGCAGTCGATCTCGTCCAGGAATTCCAGTTCCTCTACAGTCATCAGATATGAAATATATTCGTCAGATGGATAATAGAAAAACAGTAGCATTTCTCTTGTTTTTTCGTACCAGGATTCCCGGATGCGGCCGATGACGCTTCTCAGTATTTCCACAGAAAAGGGATTGAAAAAATAAAATCTGTCTGCGGACTCCGGCACCTGAAAAAGGGCCGCATTCTCCAGTATAAATGATGTTTTTGTCCCGGAAACAGCCCGCTGCCTATTTTCTTCTGCGGCTTTTGTCATACGTTCATCGTACTCCACGCCTGTGGTCCGGCATCTGACCTGCCACGCCAGAAAAAAATCCACTCTGCCTTTTCCACATCCGTAGTCGATCAGATGATTCTTTTTCCCCAGATATCCACAATAAGCCAGCCGTTCCAGCACCCCGTACGGCGTTGGCTCGTATGGATAACAGTACTGATCCGATCTGGAATCGTCACGACCGGTGGTTTTGATCTTCAGCAGCTTATCATATTTTACTTCATTTTGATCCATGCTTCTGTTAATCTCCGTTCGCTACATCGGGCAGCTTCGTTTTTCCTCTTTATCCATATCTCCATGGACATACCTGGCATTGAACTCCATATTGATCTCACGGATCTCTTTCTTTCCGTCAATATAATCCTGATACATATCCGCAAGCCTCGCCATACAGCCATCACAGTTCGCGGAAATATTTCCAAGAGATTCCTCCACGATCTGTTTACGTTCCTCTTTTGTTGTATCTTTGATCAGATATCCTGGCATTGTTTTTTCCTCCTGATAGGTTCACCTCTATTTCAGATGTTTTGTACTTTCATTGTTGTTTACTTTTTCCTGTGAAAAAAGCTGCTTGTATCAGACAAACAGCTTTACAAAAATTTTTCTTTTCTGTTTTTTTATTCTACTCTGGCCCACTACCAGTGTCAATACAATTTTTCGCCTGTTTCCGAAACACAAAACAAAAGCCTCCGGAACAATTCCAGAGGCTTTATACGTGCGTTAGAGGATTCGAACCCCCGACCTTTTGGTCCGTAGCCAAACGCTCTATCCAGCTGAGCTAAACGCACATCTTTGTTGCTTTTCCTTTGTGATATTTCGTATCACCGCTGCAACAATATGTATGATACTCTAAGACCTATAAAATGTCAAGGGTTTTTTGAAACTTTTTTTGATTTTTTTTAAAAATATTTTTTATTGCTATTTTTGATGCAAAAGCAACAGTTTTCTAGTTTCTTCTGAGTGCCTCGATAGGACTGAGTTTGGCTGCTTTTCTTGCCGGATAGATTCCGAAGAATACACCTACTGCACAGGAGAATAATGTTGCCGCCAGGATGGTTCCCAGACTGATCCCTGGTGTGATGGTGGTTCCCATACTGTTTCCGATCACCGCACAGATCACATGACCCCCTGCGATGCCAAGCACAATGCCGATCAGGCCACCCATGATGGTCAGGATCGCTGCCTCAGCAAGGAACTGAAGCATAATGGAAGAAGTCTTTGCCCCAAGGGATTTACGGATGCCGATCTCCCTAGTACGCTCTGTGACGGACACCAGCATGATATTCATAACACCAATACCGCCTACCAAAAGGGAAATTCCCGCAACAAAAGAAATAAATGCGGTGACCATTCCAAGCATCTGGTTCATGGATTTCATGATATCCTGGAAGCTCTGTACCTGGAAATAATCGTCTCCGGCACACTGATGGCGTCTCTCCAGAAGATTTACGATCTTATCTGCCACCACCTGGGAATCCAGATTTTTATCTGCCTGGACTGTGATCTGATAAAACTCACCGGTACTTCCTGTAAAGTCATCCATGGCCGTATAAGGCACGTTAATGGACACAGGCATGCCATCATAGGTATAGCTAACAAAAGTGCCGTTCTCCTTCTGTGCGGTAACTCCGCAGATGCGGAACGTTTTGGTCAGATCATAGCAGGTGACATCCAGAGTCATTCCCACTACATCGTCCGTTCCAAAAAGCCGCTTCGCATCAGCATCGGAGATTACGCAGACATTTTTTCCCTCTTCCACCTCTTTCTGCCCGAAATAGCTTCCGTACTTCATAGAAGCATTGTCCACCAGCTTGGCATCCTGGGCCTCCCCGGTCACAGTCAGATTAAAATCACCTTTTCCGGTTACAGTCTCACCGATATAGGAATCTGAAACATTGACACCTTCCACGCCATCCAGTTCCCGGACTGCATCAATATCCTCCGGCTGGATCCAGACATTATCTGCAGTGGCATCATCGCTGCAGTAAACCGCGATCTGACCGCCGCCGATATCATTGATCTCACTGTTCATCTGATTCTTGGTTCCCTCACCAATGGAAACAATGGCGATCACCGACGCGATACCGATGATGATACCCAGCATGGTAAGAAACGATCTTCCCTTATTGGCCATAATATTGTGGATCGCCATTTTGATATATTCATAAATATTACTCATTGGCAGTCTCCCCTGTCTCTGCTGCACTGTCAACATCCGCTGGCGCTGCCTCTGCGGTCATTCCCTCTTCCAGGGAACCCAGATCCTCGATGACCTCGTCTCCTGCCCTGATTCCATCTGTAATTTCAACAAAATCCTCGGAGCTGATTCCCGTTGTGATATCCTGTTTTGTGATCACACCATCTTTCAGCACATAGCAGAAAGAACCATCTTTACCGATATTTACCACACCTGCCGGAAGCGTAACTACATCTTCAGCCTTTTCCGCATAGATCTTCACCTTTGCGTCAACACCGAGGAAAATATCTTTATCAGGTTTGTCAATGCTGACGGTAGCTGCGATCAGAGTAGAACCTTTCTCATTGGTTGTCGCAATGTGGCTGATCTTTGTCACTTTACCGGTATATTTCTTATCACCAATGGTGATATCCGCAGTCTGGCCTTCTTTTACCTTTGCATAATCATACTTGGATACATTGATATCCACGCTGACTTTATCTGTATTCTGCAGGGTAAAAAGTTCCATTCCCTGTGTCACTGCCGCGCCCTGCTGCACTGCAGACTTGGAAATAACGCCATTAAAATCTGCCGTGATGCCTTTTTTTCCTTCTTCAACAAGTTCTTTTGCGGATTTGGCATCCAGTTCTGTAAGATTATTGCTGACACGCAGCTTCTCTTTTTCCTCCTTTGTAAGGCTGGTGGAATCTGCCTCTGCAATGGATTTCTGTGTCGCAAGATCAGACTGAAGATCTGCCAGATCAGAACTTGCCTGCTCAATGGCATTATCAATTCCTGAAGTATCCACAGATGAACCTGTGGAAGCAGCGGATACACTTCCCTGGTCTGTCAGATCCTGTCCATCGTCCTGTGTTCCGTCTGTAACAAAATCTTCCCCTCCTGCACTGCTGTAATCCGAATATTCCGGCATTTTCGGCTGAGCCGCCTTTTTATCCTCGTAAGCTTCTTTCGCCACCTGACAGTCGATCTCAGCCTGGCTTCTTGTACTCTCCGCTTCATCCAGTGCCTGAGCGTTCTCATCACTCTGGTCTGCCTGCCACTGGGCAAAAGCCATCTGGTAATTATTATCCGCCTGGTTATACTCGCTCTGCGCCTTAATATAGGCAGCATTCAGCTCGCCCAGTTCTTTCTGATACTGAGGAAGCGTTTCATTCTGATATGTAGTAAGCGCTGCCGCATATGCTCTCTGGATTTCTGCCTCCTGGGCTGCCTGAGCATCGGCTTTTGCCTGGGCTTCCGCCTGAGCCTGGGCCTGTGCGTCTGCTGCTGCCTGCGCCTGTACAGATGCCAGCTGAGATTTCAGTGATGCCAGATAGTTCTGCTTATCTTTCACCTGCTGTTCCAGACTGGAAACTTTTGATTTGGCGTCATTCTGTTTCTGCTGTGCCTCATCGGATTTATTGATGGAATTTTTGTAATCATACTCTCCGGATTTCACATTCAATTCTGCCTTCTGATTATCTCTCTCCAGATCTTTCAACTCAAATTCCACAAGTTTTGTGCCCTTTGAGACAGAATCACCTTCTGCAAAAGATACGTTTTTTATCTGCGCGTTTACCGGTGAATAAAAAGTTTTCTGTTCATCACTGACCACCGTTCCGGTTGCGTCCACGATTTCTTCCACATCTCCGGTTTCCGCCTTTGTAACTGAAACCTGAGGAATCTGTGTCTCACCGCGGCTTCCTCCCGCTACTGCGTAAATACCGCCTGCCACAACAGCCACTGCTGCCACACCGATCACAATCTTTTTCCCTTTTTTCATTCTTAAGCCTCCTCGACAAATTCCTCATTGATCGTATCTGATTCAATTTTTCCATCCAGGATCCGGACCACACGTCTGGCCTGAGCCGCGATCCCATTATCATGAGTGATCAGGATCAAGGTTTCTCCTGATCTGTGCATTCCCTTCAGGATCTCCATAATTTCCCTGCTGGATGCAGAGTCCAGATTTCCCGTTGGTTCGTCCGCCAGGATCACCGGCGGCCTGGCTGCGATAGCTCTGGCAATAGCCACACGCTGCTGCTGTCCCCCTGACATTTCATTCGGCTTATGATCCATACGTTTCTCAAGTCCGACTTTTTTAAGAGATTCCACAGCAAGCTTTCTTCTTGTTTTCCGGTCAATCCCGCGGTAGATCAGAGGAAGCTCCACGTTTTCCAGAGCCGTAAGATTTGCAATCAGATTAAAGCCCTGAAAGATAAAACCAATCTCCTTATTTCGTACCACCGAGAGATCGTTATCCTTCATTGTGGATACATCTGTTCCATTCAGATAATATTTCCCGGAGGTGGGGACATCCAGACAGCCCAGCATGTTCATAAAGGTGGATTTTCCGGAACCGGACTGTCCGATAATAGCCACAAATTCCCCCTTATAGATCTCCAGGTTCACATGATCCAGCGCCCGCACCTCATTTTCTCCGGGATTGTAAACCTTGCACAGATCTACTACCCGTACCAATGCATCTTCCATAATAAAATTACTCCTTGTAAAGTAAATCAGTCCCAGGCAAGCCTCTCCTCTGCTTATTGCTTTTCGCCATTGAAGCAGAGAGCTTCCCTGATCAGGTTAAAAAATACAGAGCGAAGTCTGCAGGGGATACTGCTGTTTCTCGTCGGAACGCTCCAAGCAAAAACAGCAGCAGGCAGACTGCTCTGTCATTTCCGGGAAACCCCCGCTCATTGATCTGTAACGAAAAGCTCACCTGAATGTCTTCAGAACTGACGCACATTTATACATCTGTTTATGCATCAAGTAAAAACGCCTTATATGCCTTGTATGCCTCATATACATCTGCCTTGCTGGTAACCTCCCACGGAGCGTGCATACTCAGCACTGCCACGCCACTGTCGATAACCTCCATTCCGTAAAGTGCCGCAATATAAGCGATGGTTCCGCCTCCACCAAAATCAACTTTTCCAAGCTCTGCTGTCTGGAAAGCAACATTGTGATCATCAAAAATCCTGCGAACTCTTGCAACGTACTCTGCATTGGCATCGTTGGAACCGGATTTTCCTCTTGCCCCGGTGAATTTGTTAAGAACGATACCGCGTCCAAGATATGCTGCATTCTTTTTCTCAAAAGCCTCACCATAGGCCGGATCATAGCCGGCACTTACATCAGAAGAAAGCATGCTGGAATTACGGAGAGCTCTTCTTAATGCAAGCTCGGAATAGCAGCCCATTCCGTCCAGAAGCTCTGCCACGCTGTTCTCAAAAAATCTGGACTGCATGCCTGTGGCACCAACGCTTCCGATCTCTTCCTTATCTACAAGGAGACAGCAGCCGGTACGCTTCGGTGTCTCCTCCATCTCCAGCATTGCCGCAAGGGATGTGTAAGCGCATACACGATCATCCTGTCCATATGCTGCGATCATGCTGCGGTCAAGTCCACAGTCTCTTGCCTTTCCTGCCGGAACGATCTCCAGCTCTGCTGAAAGAAAGTCCTCTTCCTCAATACCATACTTCTCATTTAAAATCTTCAGCACATTCTGTTTTACCGCATCCTTTTTGGAATCATCCGGAAGCTCTGCAAGAGGTCTGCTGCCGATCAGGATATCCAGCATCTCACCCTCAATAACCTCTGCTGCCTTTTTCTGGAGCTGTTTTCCGGAAAGATGGATCAGAAGATCTGTGATGTAAAGTACCGGATCTTCCGCATCCTCACCAATGCTGATCTCCACAATGCTTCCGTCCTTTTTTGCAACAACACCATGCATGGCAAGAGGCAATGTCACCCACTGGTATTTCTTTACACCACCATAATAATGGGTATCCAGATAAGCCAGATCCGTATCCTCGTACAGAGGATTCTGCTTGACATCCAGTCGCGGAGAATCGATATGTGCACAGAGAATGCTCATACCTCCGGAAAGCTCTTCCGTTCCTACATGAAACAGAGCAACGATCTTCTTCATCCCTACCGCATAAACCTTGTCACCTGCCTTGATCTTCTCGCCTTTTTCAAGCTTCGACTCAAGAGATTCATATCCGGCAGCCTCTGCTTCCTTCACGATTTCTGCAACACATTCCCGTTCCGTTTTTCCTTTATCCAAAAATTCTCTGTAAGCCTTCGCAAGCTTCTCCATTTCTGTCTCTTCTGCTTCCTTATAAGAAAGCCACGCATTTCTTCTTTCCATTTTAGTGGTCCACCTTTCTTTATAGCTTCCGGCAGCTGCCGTTTCTCATCATATTATCTGCAATCTGTCTACTATTATAGGTCAAACATTTACGAATTTCCACCGCAATTCCCATTCTTTACAAAATCTTTATGATTCGTTATAGTAGTTCTTAAGAATTGGCCCTGTATCCAAAATTTTCAGGTATCTCACACACGGAAAGCTTTCTGTTTCACCGTAGACTTTACCTGTATGCTCCAACAGGGCAAAGGAGGAAACAACATGCAAGCATCTGCTCAGCTAAAAGAGCTTCTTCACAGCATCAACCGCAAAAGCTATCCTGCATACAAGTCTCTGCGGGGTGCATACCAGTTTGACCGTTATATTTTGTCCATTGACCACGTGCAGGGGGATCCTTTTGCCTCTCCCTCTCACATCAGTGTGAAGCTTTCCCACCGAGACACCGGATTTCCGGCAGAATATTATAAGGATTCCCTGACCCGCATCACACTGGGAGACTTTCTGAACCGCCAGTTTGAACAGCAGGTAAACCGTTATACCTTCCGTGCAAAAGGCTCCGGAAAAAGCGGCCTGATCTCAGTAAGCCACTGTGGTCAGGAGGTTCTTGCACGTACCGCCTGTGAAATAACGGAAAAAGGCATCACTGCCCGTTTTTTCATCGGTTTCCCGGCCAATGGCAGAACCATCAACTCTCCCGAACTGGAAAAAATCCTCTTCGATTTTCTTCCGGTCTGTATTCACAAGGCATTTTTTTACCGGAATCTTGACCCGGAAGCGCTGAGAAAAACCATCTGCCTTGCCGAAGATCAGGCATTTATCCGTCAGGAGCTGAAAAAACGTTCTCTGGCTGCCTTTGTCAGTGACGGCGCTATCCTCCCCAGGGAAAGCGGCATCTCTTCACGCCCGATGAAAAATTCTGTTCCTTTTGTTTCTCCGGAAAGCCTGAGAGTTTCCATGGAGCTGCCCCACAGAGGAACCATCACAGGCATGGGCATTCCCTGCGGCATCACCTTGATCGTAGGTGGCGGCTACCATGGCAAATCCACCTTACTTAACGCACTGGAGCTGGGAATTTACGATCACATTTCCGGCGATGGCCGGGAGTATGTCATTACCGATCCTTCTGCACAGAAGCTTCGCTCTGAGGACGGCCGTTTTATCAAAGATGTGGACATTTCTCTTTTTATCAACGATCTTCCAAATAAAAAAGACACCCTCTGCTTTTCTACAGAGGATGCCAGCGGCAGCACTTCACAGGCTGCCGGTATCGTGGAGAGTATGGAGGCCGGAAGTAAAGTCTTTCTCCTTGACGAGGATACCTCTGCCACCAACTTTATGGTCCGTGATTCCTTCATGCAGCGGGTGATCTGCCGGGAAAAAGAGCCCATCACTCCATTTCTGGAACGTGCCCGGGATCTCTATGAAAAGGCAGAGATCTCCACTATCCTGGTTGCCGGAAGCTCCGGAGCTTTTTTCCATATTGCGGATACTGTGATCCAGATGGATAATTATCATCCGGTGGACATCACAGCAGTCACCAAAAAGCTCTGTCAGGAATATCCTCTCTCAGACATTGAGGCCCCTGCATTCCGCCTTCCGGAAAGCCATCGCATCATGACCAGGACCAAAGTGGCTCCATCCCGCCACAGCCGTCCCGGACAGCCGGAAAGACCGAAAACCAAGGTTCACGGCAAAGATGGCTTTTCTCTTGGAAAAACCGAAGTGGATCTCCGCTATGTGGAGCAGCTGATCGACTCCGAGCAAACTGCATCCCTGGCGTTGCTTCTGAAATATGCCTGCGAACATCTTATTGACGGAAAACGTACTCTGCCGGAGATCATCACTTATCTGGATACTCAGCTGAAAAGGCAGGGATTGTCCTTCTTCTCGGAAGGCTCTTATATTCCATGCGGTTATGCCATGCCCAGGATCCAGGAAATATATTCCTGCTTTAACCGCTATCGCAGGCCGTAGCTGTACCTGAAGCTGTATATCCAATAAATCTCAGACAACAAAAAACGCTGCCGATAAACATTGGAAATCTTTATCTCCTCTGTCATTCGGCAGTTTTTTTCTGCAATGCAAAACCACCGTCCTGTCGGCTCTGTCTTGCCAATGGAACGGTGGTTTATCTTCATACATATTTTAGGGAAAGGAAAGAGTTTTTCTTAAGAGCTTCTGTTCTCTTAAGATGTTTATATCATACAGGATAAATGTGAGAGAAATTTGTACAATTTCTAATAAATTTATAAAATTTATTAACGAAGTCTAATCATTTTCCAAAATAATCCTGCTGATCATTATTTACCATGGTCTTCCAGAAAAACCCGAAATATTACAGCCGTTTCTTTCGCTTTTTAGTCGTGTCTCTGCTCTTTGTTATCATATGTCTCACAGAATCTAGCAGCAAAAGCCGGCGGCTCCTGATGCGCATACAAATGAGAAATATCTCCAAAAGAGCTCATACGGAAGGACGCGATCCCTTTTCGCCTCTCCTCTGTAACAATGGTGCTCACCGATGACGGCGCCGCACAGAAATTCTGCAGCATCACCAGCGGAGAGATACTGAGAAGATAGCTGATGAGTACACAGCTTACACCGAAATGGCAGAAAAACACAAGCGTATCTTCATTGGCTTTTTCTGCTCTGTAATAATGTCCTTCCCGCACATAGCCATGCTCTGCCAGAACTTTATCAAAATTCTGTGTGACCCAGTCATACTCTTCTTTCATTTTTCCCTCTCGCAGGATGTCATTATCCCACCAGCGGTCAAAGCTGTAGAAATTTTCGATTTTCGTCCAGTCCTGTGGAAGCCAGTCCCAGGGAATGATCTTTTCCCCATGAAGATCCGGTCTTCTGATCTTTACGTCGAATTCTCTCAGCCACTTGCATTCTGTAGCTGTTCTTCCGTTTTTCTTCAGTGTGCAGGATGCGGTATCCTTTGCTCTTCCAAGCGGAGAAACATAAAAATCCCTGACATCAAGAGCTGCGATCTTTTCAGAAAGAAATTCCGCTTCCTTCCAGCCCTTTTCGGTCAGGGAATCTATTGTGTAATCCGGGTCTCCATGTCGTATAAAAAGTAATTTCATCTTTTGGTATCCTCCATTTCATAACCTGGATTTCCATTATATTCTTATTTTTTCAGTTGTCAATTCCTGATAGCTTCTGCTGCAGGGATCAAACCTGATCCGCGGTTTCTCCATGGAGCACAGCCTGCTGCTCCCTCAGCTCATAAACTGCCTTTTTCAATGCCTGAAAGCTCTCCTCACTGATTATGTGCTCGATCCTGCAGGCATCATGAATCGCTGTTTTTTCCTGGACTCCCAGTATCATCAGCCAGGAAGAGATCAGCTGATGACGTTCATATACCTTATCGGCAATCTTATGTCCGTCCTCTGTCAGACGGATATCTCCGTTGTCGGCTACTGTGATGAGATTTTTCTGGCGAAGATTCTTCATGGCAACACTGACACTCGGTTTCTTAAAGCCCATCTCTGCCGCGATATCCACAGCTCTTACAAGAGAGCTCCTGTTTCCAAGGATCAGGATCGTTTCCAAATAATCTTCAGATGATTCATTTGATCTCACGTTATTTACACCTCCCTCGGTTTGTTAAAACTAACCAAGTTAATCATAACATACTTTAGGAGAATGAGCAATGGTTTTTAATGCTTTCTGTTTAGTTCTGCCTCAATTGCCAGAAGGCACTGGCTTGAACATATCTGCAGAATTCTGGAAATTTCCAGGAGTTTTTCCCTGGAGCAGTTTCCCCGGAACAGTTCACAATATCCCTGAAATTTCATCTGTACCAGGATATGTACCAGCTCGTGATCAACTTCTTGTCCACATTCCTTTTGAAAACGTTCATTAAGGATCTGCTCCATTTTCGTACAGGCATCCTCACGGAAATTCACATATCTGGTACCTTCAGCTCCATCTATGAGGATTTTTGCGATGTCCCTGTTTTCCCAGATAAATTCCACAAGTATCCTGTCATATTCTTCCGGATGCAGTTGTTTTTCCTGATCCGTAAAGTCTCCCATGATCCGCTTCAGATCCTCTACCGTCTCTTCCACGATTTCTTCAAAAAGAGCTGCTTTACTTTCAAAAAAGAAATATAGCGCTCCCGTAGTCACATCTGCTTTTTTGCAGATTGCACGAAGAGAAGCCTTCAGAAATCCCCTGTCTCTGAATTCTTCCTTCCCCGCTTCCAGAAGTCTGCTCCGCACAGCATTTTCTGATTTTTCCATATTTTACGCACTCCATCATTTTTCCTGCATTCCGCTTTGCAGGAAAATTCCGCTTATTTCTGACCAGCTGTTAATTTTTTAGCAATCTGATCTTACTGATATTTTACCTTAAATCGCTGAAAAAAGAAAGTATTTTGTACCCCGTGTCAATCTGTCATCGGGGAATCTCCACGGTCTGTAACGATTTCATAGCCTACAGACTCCACACGTCTGGTAAGGCACCCTCTGCACTCTGCTGCTTCCTCGCCTGTACAGATCTTGTTATCATAAAGCTCATACTGTTTACGGTTCTTCACCGGAGAAAGATTGGGCATTACTACATTTGCACCCGCCTGAAAACCCTTTTCCCTGCCTCTGGGGTCCAGGGTCCCCAGTGCTGTGGTTGCCGGAAGAAGTACCTGTGGAAGCAGGATCCGGATGACAGACAGCAGAAACAGTGTCAGATCCACACTTCCTGCCGGTTCCTCTGCAAATTTCGTATCATGGTGCGGGACAAATGGTCCGATCCCCACCATATGCGGATTCAGGTCTTTAAGAAAAACAAGGTCTTCCGCCAGATACTCCAGCGTCTGTCCCGGCGCACCTACCATAAATCCGGCACCTATCTGATATCCCAGTTCCTTCAGGGTATAAAGACACTGTTTACGGTTTGCAAGACTTAAACTCTCCGGATGAAGATAACGATAATGTTCCTCACTGGCCGTCTCATGACGGAGTAAATAGCGGTCTGCTCCGGCATCTTTAAATCTCTGATAGCTTTCTTTTGATTTCTCCCCAATGGACAGCGTGATCGCACAGTCCGGATATCCCTGTTTGATGGACCGGATGATGTCAACCATCCGGTCATCATTAAACCATGGGTCTTCCCCTCCCTGGAGCACAAATGTCCGAAATCCCAGCTCATAGCCATTCTCGCAGCACTGCAGGATTTCTTCCTTTGTAAGGCGGTAACGGCTGGCATTCCTGTTAGAACGGCGGATCCCGCAGTAATAGCAGTCATTTCTGCAGTAATTGGTAAATTCTATCAGACCTCTTGTATATATTTTATTTCCAAAATATTTTTTCTGTATACGGACAGCCTCTTCCCGAAGCAGACGAACCGCATCCGGATCCTGGTATAAATGCAGAAGTTTCGGATATTCTTCCTTTGTCAGCTGTCCTTCTTTTATAAATTTTTCAACGATCCCCATACTTTATCTGTCCTTCTCTTTTATTTACAAAACTATCTGTAAAAAATATTTTATCACAAAAAAACAGATATTGCACAATATAAGTATACATGCAATATCTGTTCTTACAGAATGATTACTGTTCATTCCGTTCTCAGTAACACAGAATGATCCAATTTTCATTTAATAAGATCCTTTACAACCTCACCGGCAATGATCAGTCCCACTACGGAAGGCACGAAGGCATTACTTCCCGGTACCTGACGTCTCTGAGTACATTTTCTTTCTGTTCCCGGAGGACAGATGCAATGAGACTTGCAGCTGATCGCCATATCATCAATTGGAGTCATTGGCTTCTCCTGTGAGTAAACCACCTTCAGTTTTTTGATTCCTCTTTTTTTCAGTTCACGGCGCATGACCTTTGCAAGGGGACAGACGGACGTTTTATAAATATCTGTCACTATAAAACCTGTTGGATCCATCTTATTTCCGGCCCCCATAGAGCTGATGATCGGTGTTCCTGAAGCCTTTGCCTGCTCTACAAGCATCAGCTTTCCGGTTACAGTGTCGATCGCATCGACTACATAATCATATTGGGAAAAATCAAAGGAATCTGCTGTCTCCGGCACATAAAATGTTTTGTGGATATTTACAACTGCATCCGGATTAATTTCAAGAATACGTTCTCTGGCCACGTCAACTTTATATTTCCCTACGGTCTTTCTTGTTGCATAAATCTGGCGATTGATATTGGTGAGGCATACTTTATCATCATCAATGAGATCCAGGGTACCTACGCCACTTCTGACCAGTGCTTCCACCGTATATCCGCCAACACCGCCAATTCCGAATACTGCGACTCTGGAATTTTTCAGCTTTTCCATTCCTTCTTTTCCGATTAATAATTCTGTTCTTGAAAACTGATTCAGCATTTTCTGACATCTCCTTATATTCTTTCCATGTATATTTATACTGACAACGGATATATTTTTTATATCTGTCCGATTTGTTTTACAACTGTCAGGATTCTATCATGGGAAAATAGCCTTGTCAATATCCCTACCAATAAGCTAGGAATATTTTCCCGTTTTCATCAATAAATTTTATGATACAAAAAAAGATCCCTAAAAAGGAATCTTACTGATACTGCGGGTAGCCGGACTTGAACCGGCACGGAGTTGCCCCCGAGAGATTTTAAGTCTCTTGTGTCTGCCTATTCCACCATACCCGCATATTCAATTAATTTGTTCAAAAATGGGGCCTATAGGGCTCGAACCTATGACCCTCTGCTTGTAAGGCAGATGCTCTCCCAGCTGAGCTAAGACCCCAAATATGAACGACCCAGAAGAGACTCGAACTCTCGACCTCCGCCGTGACAGGGCGGCGCTCTAACCAACTGAGCCACTGGGCCATACAGAATATAAAACTTTTAAAATGGACCTTCGGGGACTCGAACCCAGGACCGACCGGTTATGAGCCGGTTGCTCTAACCAACTGAGCTAAAGGTCCAAAAAGCCGATGATCGGACTCGAACCGATAACCTGCTGATTACAAATCAGCTGCTCTGCCAATTGAGCCACATCGGCGTATTAAACACCAAATGTTGAATCGAGTCAATGAATATCCAGTTTAGTTTTAAGTGACTCCAAGGGGATTTGAACCCCTGTTACCGCCGTGAAAGGGCGGTGTCTTAACCGCTTGACCATGGAGCCATATTTCTTTTTTATGTTTCGCTGTTTTGTATTTCCCTCAGCGACGAGTTAAATAATACCATACCTTTTTTATAATTGCAAGCTTTTTTTTGAAAAATTTCAATTTTTTTTACAAAGCCGGAAAACAGGCCGAAAAGCCTTATAAAATGGGCTTTCCAAGGGTTTGTATTTTCTTTCTCAAACCCTACCCGGGAAAATTTTTTCTGTTTTTTTCAAACATTGACATTATTTTTTCTCTGTATATAATTGAAAGTATGATGACTTAAAAAATCATATGAAAGGATGACAATAATGAAAGTTTTATTACTCAACGGCAGTCCTCGCAAAGAAGGCTGCACTTATACAGCTCTTACAGAGATCGCAGAAACCTTAAAGAAGAACGGTGTGGAGGCAGAAATCTTCCAGGCCGGGGATCCTTCTCAGGAAAACGTTGCTGCCGCAGCTGCCATTATGAAAGAGGCTGACGCCCTTATTGTTGGTTCTCCGGTTTACTGGGCTTCTCCTTCCGGACAGATCATCGAATTCATGGATAAATTCGCTTCCAAGGCCGGAAAGGATATGATCCACAAGCCTGCCGCAGCTGTTGCTTCCGCAAGACGTGCCGGTACTACTGCTACTCTGGATGTTCTGATCAAATACTTTACCTATCATCAGATGCCTGTCGTGTCCGGAAACTACTGGACAATGGTTCACGGCAATACCCCGGATGACGTCAGAAAAGACGCTGAAGGCCTCCAGATCATGCGTACATTAGGCAATAACATGGCTTGGCTGTTAAAATGTATTGAAGCCGGTAAAAAGGCCGGTATCGACGCTCCGGAAACAGAGCAGAAGATCATGACTAATTTCATTCGATAAGCCGGAATTTCTCTGTCATAGCTTTATAAATTTATTGATTATCTCTAACAGTCAATATTTCTATTTGTAGTTACAAAAATAAACGTGCAGATATAAATAAGATATATTTATATCTGCACGTTTTTACATCCTTATCCTGTCACAGATCAAGCATAAAAAAATCCCATAAACTTTACATTTACAGGAAACAAAAAAACTCCCCCTGTTGGACTCGAACCAACGACACTGCGGTTAACAGCCGCATGCTCTACCGACTGAGCTAAGGAGGATTACTTAAATATTTAATTAAGGTTTGTACCTTAAAAACTACATACATGCTTGTTGATCGTTAACCAAACTCTTTGAATCAATTCTTAACCTGCGTTTCTTGGTCAAGCCCTCACCCGATTAGTAACAGTCAGCTCCATGTGTTACCACACTTCCACCTCTGCCCTATCTACCTCGTCGTCTTCAAGGGGGTTTACTTCATAAGAATGGGATATCTCATCTTGAGGGGGGCTTCACGCTTAGATGCCTTCAGCGTTTATCCCTTCCGGACTTGGCTACCCGGCCATGGCTTTGGCAAGCCAACCGGTCCACCAGCGGTCCGTCCATCCCGGTCCTCTCGTACTAAGGACAGCTCCTCTCAGATATCCTGCGCCCACGCCGGATAGGGACCGAACTGTCTCACGACGTTCTGAACCCAGCTCGCGTACCGCTTTAATGGGCGAACAGCCCAACCCTTGGGACCTACTACAGCCCCAGGATGCGATGAGCCGACATCGAGGTGCCAAACCACTCCGTCGATGTGAACTCTTGGGAGTGATAAGCCTGTTATCCCCAGGGTAGCTTTTATCCGTTGAGCGATGGCATTCCCACTTAATACCACCGGATCACTAAGCCCTACTTTCGTACCTGCTCCACCCGTCGGTGTCGCAGTCAAGCTCCCTTCTGCCTTTGCACTCTTCGAATGGTTTCCGTCCATTCTGAGGGAACCTTTGGGCGCCTCCGATACCCTTTCGGAGGCGACCGCCCCAGTCAAACTCCCCGCCTGGCATTGTCCCACCGCCGGATTACGGCGGCTGGTTAGAAGCCCAATATCACAAGGGTGGTATCCCAACAGCGGCTCCGCGGCAACTGACGTTACCGTTTCTCAGCCTCCCACCTATCCTGTACATGCAACACCGGACCCCAGTGCCAAACTGGAGTAAAGCTCCATGGGGTCTTTCCGTCCTGGCGCGGGTAGCCAGCATCTTCACTGGCACTTCAATTTCACCGGATGTATTGCCGAGACAGCGCTCAAATCATTACGCCTTTCGTGCGGGTCGGAACTTACCCGACAAGGAATTTCGCTACCTTAGGACCGTTATAGTTACGGCCGCCGTTTACTGGGGCTTAAATTCAAAGCTTCGCGTTACCGCTAACCTCTCCTCTTAACCTTCCAGCACCGGGCAGGCGTCAGCCCATATACCTCACCTTTCGGTTTCGCATAGACCTGTGTTTTTGCTAAACAGTTGCTTGAGCCTATTCTCTGCGGCCTGCTCTCGCAGGCACCCCTTCTCCCTAAGTTACGGGGCCATTTTGCCGAGTTCCTTGGCAATACTTCTTCCGCCGGCCTTAGGATTCTCTCCTCATCCACCTGTGTCGGTTTACGGTACGGGTACAATATGAACGATAGCGGCTTTTCTTGACGCATGGCTCACGGGCTTCGTTACTAAAATTCACTCCACATCACGTCTTCCCATTGCATGGCGGATTTTCCTACCATACTGGTACCTCGCTTGTACCGGGCTTTCCATTCCCGGCTCCCGCTCTCCTTACGTGTCCCCACAGTTCTGTCATACTGCAGTACAGGAATATCAACCTGTTGTCCATCGGCTACGGCTCTCGCCCTCACCTTAGGTCCCGACTCACCCAGGGCAGATCAGCTTTACCCTGGAAACCTTGGATATTCGGCCTAGAGGATTCCCACCTCTATCTCGCTACTCATTCCGGCATTCTCTCTTCCATGCAGTCCACAGCTCCTTCCGGTACTGCTTCTTCCCGCATGCAATGCTCCTCTACCAATCTTTTCAGATTCCTTAGTTTCGGTGGCGCGTTTCAGCCCCGGACATTTTCGGCGCAGGACCTCTCGACCAGTGAGCTATTACGCACTCTTTGAATGTATGGCTGCTTCTGAGCCAACATCCTGGTTGTCTTCGAAATCCCACATCCTTTTCCACTTAACGCGCACTTTGGGACCTTAACTGTAGGTCTGGGCTCTTTCCCTTTTGACCGCCCAACTTATCTCGTGCAGTCTGACTCCCGGTGATATCTACACGGCATTCGGAGTTTGATATTCTTCGGTAGGCTTTGACGCCCCCTAGGAAATTCAGTGCTCTACCTCCGCAAGACTCACACCGAGGCTAGCCCTAAAGCTATTTCGAGGAGAACCAGCTATCTCCGGGTTCGATTGGAATTTCTCCCCTATCCACACCTCATCCCCACCCTTTTCAACGGATGTGGGTTCGGTCCTCCACTACCTCTTACGGCAGCTTCAACCTGGACATGGATAGATCACCCGGTTTCGGGTCTACTCCTACTGACTCTGGCCCTATTAAGACTTGGTTTCCCTACGGCTCCACACCTGAAGTGCTTAACCTTGCCAGTAAGCGTAACTCGCCGGACCGTTCTACAAAAAGTACGCGGTCGTACATATAAAGTACTTCCACAGCTTGTAGACACAGGGTTTCAGGTTCTCTTTCACTCCCCTCCCGGGGTCCTTTTCACCTTTCCTTCACAGTACTATGCGCTATCGGTCACTAAGTAGTATTTAGCCTTAGGG
>NZ_QUJX01000011.1:142907-143443 GCF_003480785.1 Ruminococcus sp. AM26-12LB
CGCTATCGGTCACTAAGTAGTATTTAGCCTTAGGGGGTGGTCCCCCTTACTTCCCACAAGGTTCCTCGTGTCTCGTGGTACTCCGGATCCTGCTCAGTCAGCTCTGCTTTCACGTACGGGGCTTTCACCCTCTCCGGCCGGCTTTCCCAAAACCGTTCTGTTAACTTCGCTGAATCTTAAATGCAGTCCATGACCCCGGCATGCACGCACACCGGTTTAGGCTCCTCCGCGTTCGCTCGCCGCTACTTACGGAATCGATGTTTCTTTCTTTTCCTCCGGGTACTTAGATGTTTCAGTTCCCCGGGTTCCCTTCCATACGTTATGGATTGGCGTATGGATGCATGAGGTCTGCTCATGCGGGTTTCCCCATTCAGACATCTCCGGATCACGGGATATTTGCTCCTCCCCGAAGCTTTTCGCAGCTTATCACGTCTTTCATCGGCTCTTAGTGCCAAGGCATCCGCCCTGTGCCCTTATTGCTTGACCTTTCGCTTCATCACCCTAGCGTAGGTGATGCGGTCTCTTGATTCTCGTGT